>CALZJV010000181.1 GCA_945787595.1 uncultured Desulfobacterales bacterium
GCCAACTGTGTTGGAATTCGCGAGGTTGTTTGAAATTATTTGCAGTCTTTTTTCGTATGCTAGTGCGCCGACTGCAGCCATATATATTTCTCCGCTCATCTACTTACCTCTGCATCCTTTCAGAAAAAATGTCGGTTTAACGATTCCGCTAAAACGATAAATCAATTCTCGACCTCGATGGAAGACAAAGAAAAATAATGCAAGAGACATACCAATATAACGCTTTCGATGGATAACAGCAGTCTCTCGCCATTGGGTAGATCTTAGATATATTTACCCGAAAGGAAGTAAAATTCCTAAGGATATAACAGCCGGAGGGCTTCAGAGATAGGGTGTTACGAGTTCGCAACGACTGAGACATGGCGAAGAGTTTAGATTGAGTCGCTCAGTCGGAGTCACGCCCGCCCTCGGCGGACCAACACAGGATCTGAAGGCCACCGACGGTCTGAGCCTATTGCGTCGTAACTGAAAGCATAGCCTAAACGTAAAACAACATGGTAACATCGATACCCTCCTTTTGATTCACCAAAGGAATATCCAGAAAATAAACCATTCTCTATAATATTAAATATAATATCGGAAGGTTAACTATTATTTTGCATTGTTGCTTATGCTGGGGATATTTGCCTGGTACCGTGTTTCAGTAGGAAATTTTTGCCGCCGACTTCATTTTTTCTGAAGGCTTAAGATAAGTTCTACTTCAGCCAAAGGGAGATAACCTTTTGACTCTATCATGCCGCCCGATAATTTCGCTCCGGTCATCGAGTATCGGATGGTTATCATGACTATTCTGTGACTTAGAATTGGATTGCTTCTTAGAGATATCATTATCTTCACTACCGAGTGGATTTTGTTCCAGCACACTCTCCAAACCAGTGCGTTCAGCCGCTATGGTATCGATGATATTCGTAAATGCCTGGTTAACGAGTTGCTTGATGGTGGTGTTGAAGACATGTGCATTAAAGCTTTGTCCAGCAGCGCCATTTATCATTTTTTTAACTGCAAATTTCTTATAAATTGATCGGTTTTTAATATAAAAGCATAGAATCAACATGCATAAGATAATTTGAAACCCATCGCTTACGATGTCCCAAAATTGGGGCACTTGAAATACCATTCCAACTCCTTAGTAATAGCTTCTATACCCTTAAGTCTATAATCTTTCGATGTGAGTGTTCACTTGATCTTTTGTTTGTGATAGCATGCCCGCTGTGTTGAACTCTGCCTGCCGTGCCCTCTCGGCTGGATATTCTTAGGTGCTCCAGATTTTTTTTTGACTTTTTCTTCCTCTGTCCGTCTTTGAAAGTCTCTTTGAACAGATTCTGCTGGTTATTATTCTGCCTGTGACCAACCGGCTTTACTCTTTTAATTGCGGACAAGGATGACAGAGGTTTGTTTATTTTTAAAATATCCACCATAGCTCTGCTCTGGAGGGGTGACGATATCCCATTGCCTGGTTTAATTGCCTATGAATTTTTCTTTTTTAAGTTTGGTGCGCAGACGCATAATCGCTTGAGAGTGAATCTGCGAGACCCTTGATTCGGTAACATTTAAAACCTTACCCGTTTCTTTCATGGTGAGTTCATCCAGATAATAAAGAGAAATTACCAATCGTTCTTTTTCTGGCAACTGTTCAATTGCTCTGGCAACGGCAGCTTTTAATTCTTTTAAGCGCGTCACAGTCAGAGCATCATCTTCACTGTCGATCAGATAATTTATAAGCTTTTCTTTTTCATCCTTTGAAGAAAAGCCCAATTCTTCAAAACTGATAAATGAAATACCAGACATCTGCTTGGTCCGATGGACCTGCTCAATATCGATATCCAGTTCCTCGGCAATTTCAAAGTCGTCAACTTCTCGGCCTAATTTCTGCTCCAATTTAAGGTGGACATTTTCCAGATTTCTGATTTTTCGTCGATTTGCCCGAGATAAGAAGTCTCTGGATCGCAGCTCGCTCAAGACGGCACCCCTAATTCTAAATACCGCGTAAGTCATAAACTTGTTATCTCTTTTAGGATCATATCGATCGACGGCCTGAATCAGGCCAATAACGCCGACATTCATTAAATCTTCAATATCGATCGTTGAAGGCAGATGGACGGCAATGCGATGGACAATGCGCTTGACATAGGGAAGATATTCGGTGATCAATTGATCCCGATACGAGACGTCCTTTTTGCTGTAATTTTTTGCGGTTATCTGTGCCAGTGCCATAAAACTATAACTCTCCGATCATTAAAAAAACCAGAATAAATTATTTTAAACTAAATGCTGCCAGAATAAATTACTACCATCTTTAGGTAGATCCAATGGCGACATACTGGAAATTTTTTTACTTATGTCTATAAAACATCTGCTAGCCGGTGTTTCCGGATACAATTCGCTCACAACTTTTTGGCTTTTTACTCCTTTGGTAACCTTTCCATCGAATAAAACGTATCCCAGGTATTCGACGGTGATATCAAGAAATCGATCGGTGACTAGCTGTAATTGCCTAAAAACTTCACGTCCTTCTTCGGGCCGTTTTACCATGTTAACCATCAATTTGCAGGCTTTCCCCGAATATTTTAGTGACAACACCTTCATGAGGGCATAGGCATCCGTAATGGAGGTCGGTTCAGGAGAGACCACTACCACAACTTCCTGGGCGGTTGCGTTAAAATCCATCACATTTGAGGAAATACCAGCCGCTGTATCAATAAATAGAACATCGACACTGTCGATTAAAATATCCAATTGCGTGAGGATTTGGATCTTTTGATCTTTGGTCAGATTTGTTAACTCCTGGATACCGGAGGATGCAGGTAAAATTTTCATTTTCCCCGGACCTTCGACAAGAATTTCATCAATTGTTTTTTCCCCCAGAATAACGTGCGATAAATTGTATTTAGGCGCCAGTCCCAATAGGACATCGAGGTTTCCCAAACCCAAGTCAGCATCCAGAATGAGTACTTTCTTGCCTAATTTTGTAAGTGCATATCCGAGATTTCCAACTATGCTGGTTTTGCCGACACCGCCTTTTCCGCTGGTAATAGCTATGACCCGGGCATTTGAACCTCGAGTTTGTCGGGTATTCTTTGTTGACGAACCGGCTTTTTCTTCACGTTTGCGGGTTAAGCTTATTACCCTATTCGAGGGGTCTTTCATGCTCATTATAGGATGCTCTCCTCATGATTGAAGCGATTATCGGTAACTTGATAACTGTGCGTTTTCCGTTTTCGAATCAAGGTGGTTGCCGTACCCTATCCGGTCTGGTTTACAACCGCTACATGGTAAGAAATTTTGTGCTTCTGCCTCCTGAGCACTAGAAAATTTGATGATATTGCCGGATTTAATTTTTTTAGACCACTTACAATCCGGACAATGATAAACCTCGGAATTTTGGTTGGCAACAAAGTATGTCCTAGCTGCCGGCAGGTTACAAAAATCGGTCGCTTGGGAGACAGGTCTATGAGAAGAAACTGCCGATTGCAAATTATTGACGCTTTGTGAGTTGAATAGCAGATCGACCATTTTTTCAGTGGATCCCACTTCGATCTCATCCGGTACCTTGCGGCCACTGCATAAATAAGAAAGCGGGATATTGGTACGTATTAACAGATTTACCATGTTGCCATAAGTGCTGCTTTCATCAATCTTGGTAAAAAGCAATCGATGGATATTCATTTCTTTGAATGCTTCCGTTATTGCGATGAGATCTTTTTCTTTGGTGGTCGCACTCAATACTAGATGGGTTTGCAGATCGGATAGCTTAGCGAAATAACCCTTAAGTTCCTGGATCAACCTTTGATTATGGAGAATTAATCCGGGAGTGTCTATGATTATCAACTCTTTGTCTTTATATTTCTTAATGCTTCTCTTCAGCTCAGCAATATTGACTGCGGACTCCAGGGGAATTCCAATTATATGAGCGTATGTCCTTAGTTGTTCTATCGCTGCAATGCCGTAGTTATCGAGAGTGATCAAGCCAACTCGTTTTTTATACTGTCTTGATTGCAAAGCTGCCAATTTGGCAATGGTTGTTGTTTTACCTACGCCGGTACTGCCAATTAACGCCACAATCCTGGGATTTCCAGCAGCAAAACCATCTCTATCCGCTACCACTCCCATTTCTTCTAAAATAGCGGTTACATGAGACCGAAGATCCTTCTCTGATAGGTCCACCAATGGTACTGGAATGCGCTTGATCTCCTCAATTAATTCGGAGGCAATACTTCGATCCACTTCCTGGGCTAATATCTGCTGGTATAAAGATGAAAGCGCTTTGTGGTTTCCTTCGGAGCCACCCCTCCTTCCGGAATAGTATTTTTGTCGATTGGTTGGGATTTGTCCCGGGTAACCGGTCGACCTGCTGATGTCTTTTTTATCCTCCCGGTATGCAGCTCTTAATTGATTCCTTTCCCTATTGGATTGAAGACTTTTGCGAACCGCAGAATTGCTTTTTTTTAGGGGTAACCGCTGGTTATCGATGGCAGCCGTGACTTCTACTCCGGCAGATTTCATCGATCCGAAAAAACCCGCGCCCTTTCTCAGACTTCTTGCGGATAAAATAACGGCATCCGGACCGAGTTCATCTTTGATCAAGCGCAATGCCGCCGTCATATTTTTTGCCTCAAATCGTTTAATCTGCATTAGAGAGCTCCAGTGTGCCTAATGATTGAATTTCAACAGTACTTAATATTTCCTCATATGACAGAACGGATATATTGGGTATAAACTGGTCAACGAGCTTTTTGAAATGGAATCTAATTTGAGCGGAGCATACGATCACCGGTTCAAAATTTAAGGATGAGGACTTTTCAAGCGTCTGTGTCAGGTTGTTTATGACTTTTTGGGCGATATTTGGATCGAGGACAAAAAGATTGCCCCTATCTGTTTGCTGGATCGCAGCAGAGATGGCCGTCTCAACACTGTGGCCAAGAGTGAGGACTGGTATGAAACCCTCAGGTGTTTGATGCAGTCTTGTTATCGTCCTGGCCATACCATGGCGCACATACTCCGTCAACAGATCTAAGTCCTTGGTTACCCCTGCCCAGTCAGCCAGAATCTCCAGGATAGTCAATAAATCACGAATGGGGACCTGTTCCTTTAAAAGATTTTGCAAAACTTTGACAACCCCTCCCAGTGGCAGGAGATTGGGAACTAGTTCTTCCACGACCTTGGGGTGAGTTTCTTTGAGATTATCCAATAACTGCTGAACTTCTTGCCTGCCGAGAAATTCCGGTCCATGGCGTTTGACGATTTCCGACAAATGTGTCGTCATAACAGTGGCTAGGTCAACAACCGTATAGCCTTTTGCCAGAGCACTTTCTTTAACATTTTCCTTTATCCAAATTGCTGGCAGTCCGTATGTCGGTTCTTTGGTTGCAATACCGTCGATTTCTTCTTCGACGGTACCCGGATTCATTGCCAAGCAATAATTAGTCATTAATTCGGCGCGGGCTATATCATTGCCTTTGAGCAGAATGGAATATTCTCCGGCTTTCAGTCGCATGTTATCCTGAATATGAACCGGTGGAACAATAATGCCCATTTCGTTGGCAACCTGCCGTCGGATGGATTTTATGCGCTCTAGAAGTTCACCGTTCTGATCAGCATCCACCAGGGGTATGAGACCATATCCCACCTCAATTGCCAGAGTATCCAAGAGAGGTAAGGAATCCAGATGTTCAGCTGGAGCGACTTGTTCTTCCCTATCCCGTGCATCCTCTTCTGCGATCTTTCGTTCCTGAGTAGCGCGATGAACCAGCATGGTCAGCCCTCCGGCTAAAGCGGCTAAAACCCAGAATGGAATCAAGGGCAGTCCGGGAATTATGCCGAATCCCAAAAGCACAAAAGCCGTAATGCCAAGCGCGCGTGGCTGATAAAGTATTTGAGAGGTTATTTCCGCACCCAGATTTGACCCAGCACCCGCTCGACTGACAATAATACCGGCAGCAGTCGAAATGATCAGTGCCGGCATCTGGGTGACCAAACCATCGCCAATGGTCAGCAATGTGTAGGTTTGAGCGGCACTGGCAAAGGACATCTTATTCTGAAAAACACCTATGGCCAGTCCACCGATAATATTGGCCAGGGTAATAATAATGCCGGCAATGGCATCTCCTCGGACAAATTTATTAGCACCGTCCATAGCACCGTAGTACTCGGCTTCGTGCGCAATTTCTTCCCGACGTTCCCGGGCTTCCTGTTCGTTGATTAGGCCGGCATTCAGATCGGCATCGATACTCATCTGTTTGCCGGGCATGGCATCCAGTGTGAACCTGGCGGCCACTTCGGCGATTCTGCCTGCACCCTTGGTAATCACCATGAAATTGATGACCACCAAAATAATAAAAATTATGATTCCCACCAGGTAATTGCCACCCACCACAAAGCTTCCGAAAGCATTGATCACTTTGCCGGCCGCCAATGCACCTTCACTACCGTGGATTAAAATGATGCGGGTCGAAGCCACATTGAGGGACAGTCGAAACAGAGTGATCAGAAGCAGGATGGACGGAAATGAAGACAGCTCCAGTGGACTTACCGTGTACATGGAGGCCAGAAGGATAACCAGTGCAAAGGTGATATTAAATGAGATCAGAAGATCTAGCACCATCGCCGGCAGCGGTATCACCATAAATATTAGAATGGCCACTACGGCCACGGCAGTGACCATATCGCTGTTTTTTGAAATACCCGGGATTAGCCGGCTATTCTGGATTTGCTGCGCTACTGCCATAATATTAAAATCATTAAAGCGACCAGGTTCTTACCGGTTTTATATATCTATCTATTAAACGGTTATATAATTAATATGCAAATACTATGCTCTACTGTGCATCCCTTTTAGGCGGTATACGTATGCCAGCACTTCAGCTACGGCACGGTATAATTCAGCCGGAATATAGTCACCGATTTCAACCATTTTATACAAGCCCTGGGCCAGAGGCTTTTCTTCAACGATGGGAATTTGATTTTCTTCGGCGATTTCCCTGATACGCTGTGCAACAAATCCGGCGCCCTTTGCCAAAACACGGGGAGCGATCATTTCCTGAGCATCAAATTTTAGAGCAATAGCCAGACGGGTCGGGTTTGTAATCACCACATCAGCTTCGGGTACGGCATCCATCATGCGACGCCGGGCCATTTCCATTTGAACGCCGCGAATTCTCGCCTTGACTTTTGGATCACCATAGGTTTGTCTTTGTTCATCCTTAACCTCCTGCTTGGTCATTTTCAGATCCTTTTCGTGTTGCCAGCGCTGATACATGAAATCCAGCACGGCCAAAACCAGCATGGCCAGACAGACAAAAAAGCAAATTTTCAGTGATGCCCGGGCAATAAAAATCAGTATCTGCCCCACCTCTTGATGGATGAGTGCAGGGAACGCCTTCATATCGTTTTTTACTAGTATATAGACAATGCTTCCGATAAAAAAAATTTTTATGATGGATTTTCCGAGTTCCACCAAAGATTTGAGAGATATTAAACGTTTCATCCCTGAAATCGGGTTGAATTTGGACAATTTTGGTGCAATTGCCTCGGAATTAATTTGAAAACCCACCTGAAAAATATTTGCAACGAATCCCGCAATTGCGATCGGTATGAGCAAAGGAAGCAGGACCGACAGCAATTTGTATAGAACATCTACTGAGAAAGCACTGGCCTCGTCGACGTCGGTGAAGCGCAAGATATTGATATTTTGATACACTCCGGTGATAAATTCCGAAAGATTCCAAAACATCCATGAGCCGGCAAAATAGAAAAATGCCGTGGCGGTCATCAGAATCATCACAGAAGAAATTTCTTTGCTTTGGGCGACCTGCCCCTTCTTTCTGGCCTCCTCCTTTCTTTTAGGAGTAGCTTGTTCTGTTTTTTCCTGACCGGTGTTTTCAGGCATTAGTTAACCTTTACAATTATGACATCGCCTTCAGCATCAGGATGATATTTTGCCCCAGATCGTCGAAAATGTTTTTAAGGAATGTTGAAAAATACGGCAACCCGAACCCGATAAAGAGAAGTCCCACGCCGATCTTCAATGGCATGGCCACAATAAATACATTCATCTGAGGAACAGTTCGTGCAACCAACCCAAAGGCAACGCTTGTCAGCAGCATAGCCGCAATTACCGGAGCACCTACCTGAAGCGCGATAACGAACATATTTCCGGACATCTGGATTAACTGCTCCAGGAGTGTGCTGCCGAATTTTACATTTAATGGCGGCACCAGGCGGTAGCTTTCCGTCAGAGCTTTTATAAACCAGTAATGCGCATTGATGGACAGGAACACCAACAGGGCGATCAAATTATTAAATTGAGCCAGCAGAGGAACCTGCTCGCTGGTGGCCGGGTCCATGACGTTAGCAAGCGCCAATCCCATTTGGTAGCCTGCCAGTTGCCCGGCCAGCTGTATTCCGGCAAATATTAATTTCACTGAAAACCCGATTGCCAATCCAAGAAAGATTTCTCCCGCCACACTGATGCCCAATGAGAATATATTACTGGCCATCGGTACACCATCTAGTTTCAGTAATGGAAATAAAACGATGCCGATCGCAAATGCCAGGGCCATTTTAAATACCAACGGAATACCCTTGCTGTCAAAAATGGGAATACTCATCAAAATGGCACCCACCCTAAGGAAAACTAAGAAAAACAGTTGTAGTTGTGGCAATGAAATGTTCAGGGAAATCATACGTATCAGCGAACATAAAACATTAAGTTATCGAATAGATCCTGAGTAAAAACGATCATGGTCTGCATCATCCATGGGAAAAAAAAAATCAGGGCCACAGCCACGGCAAGCATTTTAGGAATAAACGTCAGAGTCATCTCATTAATAGATGTGGCTGCCTGAAACATACTCACCAGCAATCCGACAGCCAGTCCGGCCAGCAGCATCGGGGCGGCCAGACTAATGGCCGTCTTGATAGCATCAAAAAAAAATCCTGTTATAAATTCCGGTGTCATAAATGCTCAACTTTAACTTTAATAATGAAAGATCCGAGTTTTGTGTTATGGGCTGTGTGGCGTAGGTTAGGGATTTCGAACTATTTTTTTAATTCGTAACCCCGAACGTGGATCTTTCAACTAAAACAGTCCCGAAGCCCGTTGAGCGAGAACGCTCCATTGGCTTTTGCTCACCTAAATCCTTTTACTAGAGACCCCACCAGTAAATACCACCCGTCTGCCAGGACGAATAACATCAATTTGAAAGGCAGTGACACCATTATCGGAGGTAGCATCATCATACCCATTGAAAGCAGGACACTGGCCACCACCATGTCAATGATTAAAAATGGCACATACAACAACAGGCCGATCTGAAACGCCGTTTTCACCTCACTAATAATAAATGAGGGAATAAGGACGGAGATAGGTATGTCGGCGACATTTTTGGGCTTATCCAATTTGCCGATGTTGACAAATAATCCAAGGTCTTTTTCCCTGGTTTGCTTAAACATAAAGTCCCGTAGAGGTACTGTTGCGTTTTGTAATGCCTGTTCATTACTGATCTTATTAGCCAGATATGGCTGCAAAGCACTTTGGTCAATTTTTTGCCAGACTGGTGCCATAATAAAAAATGTCAAAAACAAAGCCAGCCCGATCATGACCTGATTCGGCGGCATTTGCATGGTACCCAAGGCCCTGCGCAGCAGCGACAGAACGATAACGATACGGGTGAAGGATGTAACCATTATCAGTATGGCAGGCGCAAGAGATAGTACTGTCATCAACAGGAAAATTTGCAGCGTAACGGTCGGAGCCAATGATTGTTTGGCATTATTCAGCCCGATGGTAAAAAAAGGTGTTGCGATATCGGGCTCTGCACCCCAACTGCTGTTTGGTGCTATAAGAATCAACAGAACGCCGAGCATGGTCACCAAATGCCAAGGCTTTACGGGTCCGCCTGCAGCAAAGGCCTGCATGATGTTTTGACAGTGTCTTGTTTGATCAGACAAAAAGCGTCCAATGATTTTCTGGAAATTATGGATGAACAAATCACGCCCTCAACAAAGGTGCCGCCAAGCAGCAAAACTTATTTTCATTCGCTGTTCTTAGCCTGTTTGAATTTATCGGTCAGTCGCTGCAGGTGAGACGAAAATGATAGTGTGGCCCTGGAACTTCCCTGGTGAAGGACATCTAAAACAACTTTATCTTCGATTTTTGTCAGCAGAGAGATATTGTCATTTGAAACACCCACCACCAGGATAGACCCGGGAATTTCTATGAGTGAGATGTTTTTTTTTAGTCCGATATACTGACTGGCAATAACTTTTATCAACTGTTCCTTGGAACCACCGACATCTCTCTTTAAAAACCGTTTCATAAAATAAAAAACAACAAGTAATCCACCCAAAACGATGCCCAGTGCCGTTAGCATCTGGAAAGCGGTTGATACTGTATCGGGCGTCGTATTCATTTTAACCTCTCGATACGTTCCATGGGGCTGATTATTTCCGTCAGGCGGACACCATATTTATCATTAACGACCACAACTTCTCCTCTGGCAATCGGCTTTTGGTTCGCCAGGATATCCAGGCTCTCACCGGCAAGCTTGGACAATTCAATAACGGATCCCTGCCCAAGTTTGAGCATATCATTGATCAACATTTTGGTCCGTCCCAGTTCGACGGTTACATCCAGCGAAATATCTAACAGGAATTCCATATTCACGGACGAATCGGCATCCGCAGCATTGCGGCCGGCAGACGTCTCACCAGTTTGTTGTGCGCCATCCGGGGAGGATGCTTTATCGCTTTCCTTAAGATCGGCATTCCAGAAATCCTGCTGTTCAGCGTTGCCATCGGTTGCTGACATAACTATTTTTCGCCTCCATTTTTCTGAAGCAGTGCTGCGATTTCAACAGCGCGGTTTCCTTTGATGATGCCGGGAAAACCAAGAAATTTTGGAACATTGCCGGCGGTCAGTGTAATTAAATCTTCCGGACCCGT
>CALZJV010000182.1 GCA_945787595.1 uncultured Desulfobacterales bacterium
CTCAGGGCCAGGTCAGAGGTGATCGGCTCTGCCATAGATCAAATCTGTTCAAGGTTTCAGGTGTCAGGTTTCAGGTGTCAGTAAATACCGAATCCTGAACACTGAATTGGTTGCAACTGAAGACCCACACCGGTGAAAGAAAGTCCATTTAATGGGCGACTCCGAGATAGCGGGTCGAATTCGGTTGCTGACACCTGACACCCGACACCTGAACACTGCTGGCAAACGTAATCACCCGTATCACCCCTCTCTCCGAGCTGTAGGCTCTTAGGCTCTGCGAGCCGGAAGCCAGGGTGGACCAAAGCCGGGCCCTCTGGACCCGGATCTTTACTTATATTAATTTCAGACGATTGTAATTTTGATCGAACAAATGAACTCGGGTTCTGAAAAGCCAAAAATAGTCGTCGTCTGCGGTCCCACCGGAATCGGCAAAACCGCAGTCGGCATCGAACTCGCCGCAAAGCTCGGTGGGGAGATCATCAGTGCGGATTCCATGCAGATTTATCGGCATATGGATATCGGAACCGCCAAATCCACTCCTGATGAACAGGCTCAAGTTGTCCATCATATGATCGATATTGTGGACCCTGATGAAGATTTTGATGCGGCCCAATTTCTATCTCGGGCCCGGGCAATCATCGCAGAGCTGGACAGCCGGGGCCGCATTCCCTTTGTGGTTGGCGGAACGGGGCTCTATATCAAAGCGTTGCTGCATGGAATGTTTCAGCCCGAATCATTAGGGTCCGAGGTTAGAAACCGCTTAAAAAAAGAAGCCGACGAATATGGCTGCCATTTGCTGTATGATCGGTTAAAAAAATGTGATCCTGAAAGCGCCGGCCGGCTGCATCCCAATGATACCTACAGGATTATCAGAGCGCTTGAGGTTTTTGAATCTACCGGTAAGACGATTGGTGCATTTCACCGCGACCACGATTTTGCCGATGAGCCCTATCGGGTGTTGAAAATCGGCTTAACCGTCGACAGGCAAACCCTTTACGATCGCATCGATCACAGGGTGGACGCCATGATCGATGCCGGTTTTGTCGATGAAGTCCATAGGCTTTTGGAAATGGGCTTTGCACCGGATCTGAAATCCATGCAGTCCATTGGCTACCGCCACATAATAGATTTCATCGGGGGGTCCATGCCATGGGATGAAAGTGTGCGTACACTTAAACGAGACACCAGAAGATATGCAAAACGTCAACTGACCTGGTTTGGCGCGGATCCAACCATCACCTGGCGAGACCCAGCGCAGATCAAGGATATCATCTCTGCAGTCGAAAAATTTACAGGCCTGTAACACCTAATCTTCAATCGAAAATATTCAATCCAGGGGGAGGCGCAATATGATTATAGATAGGATGCAGTCGTACTCCAAATCGGAACTGAACCTTGTGCATGATGCCTCTATGGATATTCTGGAGAACACCGGCATCGGATTTCATCACTCCGGTGCTATCGAGCTATTTAAGAAAAATGGCTTCCGAGTCGATGATTCCCGCGTGTTCATCTCGGAGAAAGATGTTGTTCAAGCCCTCGAAAGTGTACCCGAACGTTTTCGAATTCACTCCAGGAATCCGTTGCGGTCGGTATGGGTTGGTGGGGACGATTTTGTTCTCTTGCCGACCGGTGGCGCTCCGAACATTGCGAAACCGGACGGGCAACAGAGGCCCGCTACCCTCTCGGATTTTCAAACCTGTTGCAAACTGGTGCAGACGTCCGCCCAACTGGACATGACCGTTCGTATGATCGTTCAGCCCAATGACATACCGCCGCTGGTCGCCCATCTGGATCTTCTACTCAACATGATCGTGATGTGCGACAAACCCTTTCTGCTTGGGTTCGATACCCGGGCAAATGTGGAAAATACAATCGCGATAGCGCAGATTCTGAGTGGTGGCAGGGTTGGTTTAAATACGAAAGCGACCTTTGCCGGCGGCATCAGTCCGACATCCCCGCTGCAATATAATGATGAACAGGCTTATGCCATCATTCAGTTGGCCAAGCATCGCCAACCGTTGGTAATTACCAACATGATCCTGGCCGGTATGAGCGGACCCTTAACTCTCCCGGGATTGATGGTTTTGCTCAACGCTGAGATTCTTGGAGGGCTGGTATTGTCCCAGCTTGCCGGTCCGGGAACCCCTGTTGTTTATGGTTCCACTTCAGCACCCATGGACATGAAGACAACCATATCAGCCGTCGGCGCACCTGAGACATGCGTGATTGCCTCGGCCACGGTCCAACTGGCTCGGTTCTATCGACTGCCCTGCCGAACCGGCGGTATTTTAACGGATGCCCATGTGCCGGATGCTCAAGCTCTGGCCGAAGGCACACTTTTGATGAGCACGGCTATCCGTAATGGAGCGAACTTAATTATACATTCATGCGGCCAGATCAGCTCCTTTATGGCCATGAGTTTTGAGAAATGGTTAATCGATGAAGAGGTTTGTCAATTGATACGAACCGTTCTGGGCCAGGTTCCCGTCACGCCTGAAACCCTGGATGTGGGTACCATCAAAAGCGTCGGCGTGGGCGGTGAATATCTGACCCATGCCACGACGTTTGAAAGGTTTCGTACGCTGTCACCGGCCGGAATTTTCAACCGGCGCGCCTATCCGGAGTGGTTTCAACGGGGCGCCCATCGTGTCGACGACGAGGCGACCGTCAACCTTCGCCAACGCCTCGAGAGCTATGAGAAGCCCCTAATTGATGAGGGTCTCGAAAAGGAGTTGAAGGACTATGTCACCCGAAAAAAGGCGGAGATTCTGAAAACATAGACCTCTGTGCTCTGGTTTTGCACGTTTGGACGGTTTAGGCGGTTAAGATCGTGAATGGACTATTGTTTCGTAGGCGCTCACGGGTTCAAAGGTCCACAGGTTCAAGCCCGCCCTGGCCTCCCCTCTCTCCGAGCTGTAGGCTCTAAGAGCCGGAAGCCGGCCTGTAAGCCTATGAAGCCTACGGGCTGGAAGCGGCCTCGGATAGTGCGACGTGATGTGGCTATGAAATTGCTTTCACAATCTATGGGCTTGGCTTTCCATCACCACATCTTGACATGCGAGGTCTGGGCCAGGGGTTGCCTTTTCGTTCCTGGACTGCATTTGGGATGGGTATTCACGATAAAATCGTCAGCTTCGTCTGAGAAATTTGGTTGGCTGAATTGTTCAACGGCTTGGAAGCAGGATGCTGGGAAGCTATGAGGCTGGGAAAACGCTCGCATGCGTGCTGCTTTGGCGACTGAATTTTCAAGCCTAGGATCGGAGACTAGGCCGATTCCTTTGGGCGGGGCGGACCACTGCTCTACGACAATCATACGTCTCAGGACTCCGCTTATGACCGCGGCGGGGCCTTGGCCTTCCAGTCTCCAAGACGTTTTATCCTTAAAGGGATTAACCCTCTTTTTCTCTTGACCCTCTTAAATCTAAATGATTTATCTCGTTCTATACATATTCAAAACGGCTCATTAGCATTGATTATTGTAAATTGAAAGGATCCCGGAGATGACCGAATACAAACCGATAACATCCCAGCAACAGCCCAAGTTTGCCGGGATTAAAACCTATATGCGTCTGCCTTATTGATTTTGCCGTTGCCGGTATCCCCTGGGACGGCGCGACCTCTTACCGGACCGGGCAGAGATTGGGACCCGATGCCATCCGCAAGGTTTCAGTGACGTTAAGGCCGTATAACCTTGCCCAGGGTGTCGGAATATTTGAACATTGCTCCGGAGTGGATTACGGGGATGTATCGGTGGTTCCCGGTTACATCGAGGACACCTACGACCAAATTGAAGCTGAGCTGTGCCCCCTGGTTGAAGCCGGCGTGATTCCCGTCGTAATGGGAGGCGACCACTCGATTGCCTTACCGGAACTGCGAGCGATTGCCAAAACCCATGGCCCGGTAGCCCTGATTCACTTTGATTCGCATACCGATACAAATGATCAGTATCTCGGTCGGCCCTATTATCACGGTTCCATGTTTCGCCGGGCGGTGGAAGAAAATATCTTACAGCCTGCAAATTCGATTCAAGTCGGCATGCGGGGGTCGGTGTATTCAAAAGATGCCTACGACGAATCAGCTTCTTTGGGATTCAAGATTGTTACGATGTCGGCCGTGCGCGAAATGGGTCTGCAGCGGTTGATTGAAATCATCAGAGACCGGGTCGGGCTGAGCAAGGTGTTTGTCACATTTGACATCGATGTCGTCGATCCGGCCTTTGCCCCCGGTACGGGAACACCGGAGGTGGGCGGCTTTACCAGTGCGGAGGCCATCGATTTGATACGGGGGTTAAAGGGACTGAATTTCGTGGGATTTGATGTGGTTGAAGTTTTGCCTGACTATGATGTGGCAGAAATCACCGCGCTTTTGGCCGCCAACATCGTATACGAATTTTTATCGTTGATTGCATTGAAAAAAATGAACGATGGGGGAATTGCTTAAAATAATCTGAATACCTAAACTGTCTAAAATTGTGGTGATAGTTCACCGCGGAGCTCGCAGAGATCGCTGAGAAAGTCATAGTACAAATAAATAGATGAATTTATGGAAGATTAAAAGAAACGCTATTTTTTATTTAAAAATCGCTGCGATCTCTGCGGTTGGCTGAACTTTCACAGGTTGTGGAAATCTGTCAATCTCCAATGGAATAACACGAATCTTCATTCTTCATTCTTCAATCTTCAATTCCAAAGCTCAGATCTCCAGCACCATCCCAATCTCGTCGCACTTGAAGTATTTCGGGCAGCGGCTGCATTCGCCCCAAACCTTGGGCGGCAGTTGATCCCTGCTTTGCCTTTTGAATCCGAGACTCTTGAAAAACTCCTCCGTCAAGGTGAAGGTGAATAGATGCTTTATTCCCAGCTGGATGGCCTCTGCCTTCATAAATTCGACTAACTTACGCCCCAAACCTAAATGCTGGTAGTCCGGATTTATCGCCAGCGCTCTGATCTCCCCGATGTCATCCCACAGTACATGCAGACTGCCGCAGGCCACAATCATGTGCAAGACTTCCCTGGTTTTCATTAAACTGTAAACCGGCACGTTTCTGTCGCTGGCGATTACAAAATCCCTGATATTTTCATACACGTACTGGGGGCCTCTGGGCAGCATTAAATTCTTGGTGGCAAAGCCGTTCACCAATTCAATTATTTCTTCAACATCACCTATTTGAGCTTTCTGGATGGCTATCTGGCGTTCATCCCGTGCGTTGGTGACGACCGTGGTGAATTTTTTGGATTTTTTCTCATCAGGTTTCGGATCTGGCGGCGGTTCGACGTATTGCATGGCTGTTTACCTAACCCGGGCGAGCCGGAATTGATTATTGAATATTCCATCATTTAAGGGTCCAAGACGTTTAAACGTTTTTTGCTCCTTTACCACGGATACGTAGGTAGCGGAACAGCAATCAACGGGCATCCTTGAAAAATAGGATTCATTCAGTATTTTTTCAAGTAAATAATCCGTATCGGCCTGAAAACCCGAAGGGGCTGCCGGATTCGCGGTTATTTTGAAAGATAGTATAAAACATGCTATATAAAACCTCATGAAGTTGAATTCCACCGTCAATCGATATATTTTAAAGGAGATGCTGGCTCCCTTTAGTATTAATTTAATCGTATTCACCTTTTTATTTCTGATGGCGGAATTAATTAAAATTACCAATTGGATCGTCAATTACAACCTCAGTATAATCTCGGTGTTAAAGCTTATCTTTTTTACCATGCCCTGGTTTTTAATGTTCATCATCCCCATGTCGGTCATGCTGGCGGTGGTGTTGACTTTTTTACGGTTGTCGGCCGACAATGAAATCGTTGCCTTGAAGTCCTGCGGATTGAGTGTTTATGGTTTACTTGCCCCTGTATTGATCTTTAGTTTTGCAGGATTTTTTATCACCCTATTTATGACCCTTTACGGGGTGCCGAAGGCAAAGGCCACCCTCGAAGATATGGTTATTGAAATGGCGGCTTCCAACGTCGATATCGGCTTGAAGGAGAGAACTTTCAATGATGCGTTTAAGAACGTCATGCTGTATGTTAATCGGGTCGATATAAATCAAAAAAAGTTGATTGATATTTTTATTGAGGACAAACGACAGCGGAACATCGTATCCACCGTAATTGCTCCGGAGGGCCGTCTATATAGCGCACCCGGAACATTTATCTTCCATATGGTGCTGTCCAATGGAACCATTCATCAAACCAATCTTAAAGAACACTCGGCAAATTCGATTCGCTTTGACACCTATAAACTGAGTCTTGATTTGAAAAAGGAGCTGGAAAGGGCCGATAAAAGACGAAAAGGACGCGAGGAAATGAGCATTGCCGAGTTGCAGCAGGTCGTCAATGAGTCCACCAAAAAAGATAAGAACTATTATAAAGCCCAGATTGTCATACAGCGACGCTTTTCACTTCCCGCTGCATGTATAGCCCTGGGCCTTCTTGCATTTCCGCTGGGCGTTCAATCAAAGTCAGGCAAACGGTCTTCCGGCTTAATCCTGTGTCTTTTTTTCTTTTTGCTTTATTACCTGATGATAACGGTAGGCTATACCTTGGGCAAAAAAGGCATCTATCCCCCGGTCATTGGGATGTGGCTGCCGAATTTTACTATGGCGGGCATCGGCGTGTATTTCCTTTTTCAAACAACAAAAGAAAAATCGTTACGAATTGAGCTTCTTTTGCAGCGAATTGTGCAACTTATTTCCAGACTGCGTCATTTCAAACATATCCACTAAGACATATTTTCATGTCCACCATTGACCGGTACGTAACGAAAGAAATTATAAAACACTTCGCCATCGTTCTGATGGCTTCCATCGGCATTTATCTATCGGTCGATTTTTTTGAAAATATCGACAAATTTATTAACGCCGGCCTTCCGGTTTCCCGGATCCTCATTTTTTTTCAACTTAAATTGCCGCTGATCGCCGCTCAAATCACACCGGTGGGTATCTTGCTGGCTGTTCTTATTACTTTCGGTCTGATGAACAAAAACAATGAGATTATCGCCCTTAAAAGCGGCGGTATGAGTGTTTACCATTTTTTAAGACCTCTTTTATTTCTGGGGCTCCTAATAACGGTCAGCCTATTTTTTTTATCAGAAATTCTGGTGCCGATCACCATCAGTAAGGCCAATGAGATTTGGCGCAGGGAAGTAAAAAAATACACCGTAACCTCCACCCAGAAGAATATCTGGTTCAAAGGACGCCATTCCATATCGCATATTTCTTACTTTAATCCCAAGGATCAAACCATATCGGGCATTACCCTCAATTATTTTGATCGGCAGTTCAGACTGACGCGGCGGCTTGATGCCGTCAAAGGTAGTTTCATACGGGGACAGTGGGTGTTTTACGATACGATGGAACAGGTGTTGAACCCAAATACCGGGTCCTATGATGTGGAATTGCAAAGCGAAAAGGTTGAAGATATCGATTTTCTGCCGGAAGATCTCCAACGGGTTGCTAAAAAGTCGGAAGAAATGAATTTTCAGGAGCTTTATCATTACGTGCAGGATGTCGAAGCCGAAGGTTACGATGCCACACCCTACCAGGTCGATTTTCACGGAAAATTTGCCCTGCCCGTTGCCTGTCTCATCCTTTGTATCATCGGTATCGGCATAACGCTCAGAAAAAACATCAGTCAAGGCCTTTCGGCAACGATTATCTATGGAATTACCGTCGTTTTTCTTTATTGGATAAGTCAGAGTTTTTGCTTGTCACTGGGGTATGGCGGTATACTTCCCCCGATAATTGCGGCATGGATCTCTAATTTTATTTTTGCTTGTTTTGCCGGTTTTAATCTTTTAAATGCGGAATAAGAACCCGAAGTATTCCTTTACTGCTTTGATTTCTTTTTTAGCATATCGATGACGATTCTGCTTGTGTCTGCAGGCTGAAGTTGATATTGAGCATCCAAATCAATTGACGATTCATGATTGGCTATTGAATGTTGAATGTTCAATGTTAATATGTAATATTCAACCACTTTATGTAAGGAGGTAATATGCCTGATATATTGGAGATTATAAAGGCCAGAGATCCGCAGGAAAGGGAATTTCATCAGGCGGTCAGTGAAGTTATGGAATCTGTCAAGCCGGTTTTAGATCAAAACCCGATCTATCGCCAGGCCAAGATTCCGCAGAGACTGGTTGAGCCGGAACGGGTAATCATGTTCCGGGTTCCATGGGCTGACGATCAGGGAAATGTTCAGGTGAACCGGGGTTTTCGAATCGAAATGAACAGCGCATTGGGACCCTACAAGGGCGGGCTGCGGTTTCATCCCTCGGTGAATTTGGGTATTCTCAAATTTCTGGCTTTTGAACAGGTCTTTAAAAACGCACTGACGACCTTGCCTATGGGCGGCGGCAAAGGCGGTTCCGACTTTGATCCCAAGGGCAAATCCGATAATGAAGTGATGCGATTTTGTCAGAGTTTTATGAGTGAGCTTTTTCGGCATATTGGTCCGGACACGGACGTGCCGGCCGGAGATATCGGTGTCGGCGCCAGGGAAATCGGATATCTATTTGGCATGTATAAAAAATTGAGCAATGAATTTACCGGCGTTTTGACCGGCAAAGGCTTGAACTGGGGCGGCAGCCTGATTCGCCCGGAAGCGACCGGATTCGGTTCCGTTTATTTTGCCGCTGAAATGCTGAGCACCCGCAATGAAACCCTGGAAGGCAAAACCTGTTTGGTTTCAGGTTCAGGTAATGTGGCGCAGTATACCACGGAAAAGCTGATTGAATTAGGTGCCAAAGTGGTGACGATATCCGACTCTTCGGGCTATATTTTTGATGAAAGCGGCATTGACAGTGAGAAGCTCGAATATATTAAAGTTCTTAAAAACGTCCGTCGGGGACGCGTCTCTGAGTATGCCGACAAGTATTCCTCCGCGATTCATACCCCGGTAGATCCGGCGCTAGACCACAACCCCCTCTGGAGCCACAACGCCGAATGTGCTTTTCCCAGTGCCACGCAGAATGAAATTAACGCCAAGGATGCTCAGAATTTGATCGATAACGGTGTGATACTCGTAAGTGAGGGCGCCAACATGCCGACGATGCCTGACGGCATTGATATTTTTAAGGATCACAAAATCCTTTACGGACCCGGTAAGGCCGCCAATGCCGGTGGGGTCTCGGTATCCGGTTTGGAGATGACACAAAACAGCATGCGTCTGGTCTGGACACGCGAAGAGGTGGACGATCGGCTCAAACTCATTATGAAAACCATTCACAGCACATGTATGGACGCCGCCGAGCAATACGGGGTGCCGGGTAACTATGAAGCCGGTGCCAATATCGCCGGATTTGTGAAAGTGGTGGATGCGATGCTGGATCAGGGATTGGTATGATGGTTGAGAAGAAAGGGCCATAAGCGCTAAGTTATTTTTACGCCGGGGGACATCGGAAGATTTAATAAAAATAAATGAACATCGATGTTCATCTTTCAAACCAAAATGGGGGTTTGCCCTTGGAATATTGGGGTAATACCTGATCCATGGTTAATGCACTGATCATTTTTCTGGCGATCACATTGTTAGCCGGGCTGCTGTTTTTTGAAAAAAATGGAAATCAGAAAGGGAAACTGCCCACCAAGACGATACTTTCATGCCTATTTATTTTCACCGCCCTGACCCAATCCCATCCGAATCCCGGGTATTTTTATATACTGCTGATGGGGTTGATTTTCTGCCTGGGCGGTGATGTTTTTCTGGCCCTGCCCCGGGAAAGGATGTTTCTATTCGGTCTAGTGTCCTTTTTGCTGGGTCATGTATTTTATGCGGGATGCTTTTTTTATGTGGCTGATTTATCGCATTGGACCTGGATCGGTGCAGGTATCGGCCTGGTTGCCGGTGGTGGGGTGTTTTGCTGGCTGAGACCCCGGCTAGGTCCCATGCTGATACCGGTTATGCTTTACATTGTCGTGATTACCGTCATGCTCATCGGGGCCTGGACGATGCTGTGGGATGCCGGAGTGGAATTTTTAGGCAGGTTATTGGTGTTCAGCGGCGCCATGAGCTTTTATATTTCCGATTTGTTTGTGGCACGGGACCGTTTCTTAAAGAGGGAATTTAGAAACCGCCTCCTTGGTCTGCCTCTTTACTATTTCGCACAATTATTGCTAGCCTTTTCGATTGGGGCCGTTAACTAGATCCATAAGGGTTATTTCATTGCTTTTTGAGCCCAAAAAATTGATTTGAGATGTTTTTACCCTATTTTAACTTTAAGGAAAATCCCTTCAACCGTACCATAGACCTGGCTTATCTTTATCTGGGCCGCCATCACGAAGAGGCCACTGCACACCTGACTTACGCTGTTTCAGAAGGCGAAGGATTTATTGTCGTTACCGGAGAACGCGGTGTCGGGAAGACAATCATATGTCGAAGTTTTCTTGAAGGGCTGGATACAAATGTTGAAGCGGCTTATATCGACCGATCAACTTCGAACCCCCAAAAATTGTTGCTGTTTATCACCACTGAATTCAAGATTCGTTCCGAGACACAAAATATTAAGGATCTTGCAGATGCACTCAATGAATTTCTCATACAGAAAAAGCTCGAAGATAAAAAGGTGGCCGTTTTCATTGATGATGCGCATAAACTGAACAGTGATGTTCTCGAGCAAGTTCGGCTGATATCGAACCTGGAAACTTCAAAGGATAAATTGCTCCAGCTGGTGCTCATCGGCGAGCCAAAGCTTTCTGAAATGCTTAGTTCGAACGAACTGCGCCAGATCGGGCAGCGCGTTTCCGTCGGCTACCGCATAGGTCCGCTCACCCACGATGAAACCGTTGGCTATATACAGCACCGTCTCACCATTGCCTCCAAGGGACCACCCATAAGGTTCGCCCCGAAAGCTGTCCAGCGGATTTTCAAGTACTCCCGCGGGCTGCCTCGAAATATCAACGTCGCCTGCAATCAGGCCCTTGAAATTGCCTACGAGCGGAAGCTTAAGTATATCGATAGCGACATCGCCAAGGCGGCCATCCGTTATTTAAGCGACCGGGCTGAAACTGATGTACCAAAATCCCGTAATCGGAGGCTGCTTGGATCCGTTGCAGCACTATGTTGCCTCGTATTCGCGATAGCGATGGCTGCATTTTTTTTTAGATACGATAGCGATCAGAATTCTCCAAAAGAGATAATTAAAGAAAAAATACCAATTGCCGCAGGTCAGGTAAAGCAAGAGCCTGATAAATCTGCGCGATCATCCGTGCTGAATCCGGAGCTACCTGCAATGAAAGAGGAAATACCAATAGAGCATATTCAAGCTGACGGACCGGTTGTGGCCGGCGATACCTCTGATATTTCATCTGATAGATCGGAATTAGAACAAAGATCTACTCCAGTGATGACCCACTCCGTTCAAGTTGGTGCCTTTCGCAGAATAGGAAATGCGGTAAATTTAATTGACCGGTTGGAAGCCAAAGGTTATTCAGCTCGAATATTCGAATACCCGGATCCCCAAGGCCGGCTCTGGTTTACTGTCCGGATCGGAGATCACCCAACCCTCGAGTCAGCCGAAGAACAGGCGAGAATTTTTATGGATAATGAGAATATGAGAACCTTTATCAGGCCATACCGGGAAAACTTAGATCTAACCCCGGATCCGCCGGCGGAGAATTGAAGATTGAAGATTGCAAATTGAATATTTGTGGATGTCGCTCTCCGAGGCGTAGGCGCTAAATCCCCTACGAGCCGGAGGCTTCGCTCTGTCTTTTCTAATATCGAAAGAATACCCCATTTACATTGGAAAGGCCTTGTCTAAGAATCTGTGAAGATCGACAGCCACCGGTAAATCTATTACCTTGATTTTTTTCGTGGCTAATTTTATCCCCCTTAAAAACTGTACTGGACATCCAAAAACACCCGATCATTGTCCCCAATACCCATGGTGCGCCGCAGATCACCGGAGTGGTAAAAAACAATACCACCGGTTAGCTGGATGGAATCCGTATAATCGTATTCTGCCGAAAACCGCTGGACTGCACCGTCGTCCCCGCTGGGGCCGAAGGTGTTTGCCAGAAACGTCAGTTTAAGGGTATCATTCAAGTAAGGTTTTGTTATCCGCAAGGCCCACTCAAAAAGATCCTCCTTTTGAAAATCCGGGCTGTCTTTCAAACGTTGATCAAAATCAAAATAGTGTCGATTGGCAATATCCAGGGTGATGGTCGCATCCGAAATGCCGGAGTATTCGACACCGGCCAATCCATCCAGTCTGGAATAATCTTTATGCGGGGTATTGGAAAATTCGAAACCATCGAAATAGGCCGCTTCGGCTTTTAACAACCAGTTGCCCCGGGCAATGTTGAAGGCTCCGCCGAGCATCTTAATGCGGGCATGTTTTACCTCGAATTTCGGTACCGCAAAGATAGAAGTTTGTGAAATAAACCCGTTTTGAGCATAAATATCAGCAAAATAAAATGAGATATCCCACCCTCGGAAGATACCGTTGAGAGAGACGGCAAACTGGGTGTTATCAACATCGAAGCCCTCATCCGGTGATTTCCCGCCGGGAAACGGCTGTGAGCGCGGAAAAAAATCACTTCCAAATTCCGGGTTTTTATTATATCGGACTTCATGCAAAGCGATGCCGCTAAGGCTCCAGCCCTTAATATAGTAATCGAGTTTGGTCATTGTCACCGGAAGTCTGAGTTTTTCAATATCTACCAAACCCGGCCATCGCAGATCCAATGGATTGAGAACATCGGTTATACGTATATTATCCGAACGGCCCCAGACGACGATCTGCCTGCCGGCTTTTAAATCCAAATTTCCGGTGAGGCTGCCTAGAAGGTAAACCTCATCGAATTCCAGTTCTTTTTCATAATTATCCAGCACATCATCGCTGTAATTATCGCGGCCGGCAATGGCATAAGCAACATCATAAAACCCATGGCCTGAAACCCGCGCTTGCCAGTCCGGCGACAACTCGGCATCGACTTCAAGCTTGAGCTCGGACCGCAGCCGGCTCAAGCCATGCCAGTTGGTATCGGTACCGGCAGCATCATGGGAAAGGTAACTGTAAACGGAGCTGATTTTAAAATAGCCGTCAATGCTAAGCCAATCCGGCAAATGAGCTTTTTCAGCATTCAAAACCGCCGCTGCTTTAGTTTCGTCTTCAAATCCTTCCAGAATTTCATCTTCTGTCAACTCATCAGATAAATTATTTTCACCCGGCTCCTCTTCAAAGCCGTCCAGAGCGTTCTTCCTATCATCATTGGCGGTTTGTTCATCCTCAAAACCATTTAAGATTTCATCCAGTTCCGGGTCTTCCTGGGAATGCACAGACAGCGGAAGAAACAAATAAATTATCAGCGCCATTAGGAAACATGCAGTGGTTGATTTTTTGGCGATCGATACCATCTTATTTAAGAATTTGAATTCACTAGCGGATGACGGAAATCAGAGGACAGATTTCAGAGAACAGATGACAGACAACAGATGACAGACAACAGATGACAGATAACAGAAGGCAGAAGACAGATGCCGATGAAGGATAACAGGTGACGGATGACAGAGGTCAGATGACGGACGCCAGATGTCGGAGAACGGAGTTATTTCCTCCCACTTCCGCACTCCAATATCTGTCTTCTGTTATCTGTAATCTGTCTTCTGCGCTATAGTCCCTTCTCCATCCTTCTGACTGTAAACAGCGTATCATCCAGATCCTGATTAAACTTGATTTTGTCCAGCTTCAGAATGGTTTTATGGGCCAATAGTTTCCCTTTTTTCTTTGTTATTTGCATTTCGGTTGACACCCAGATGTCATCGATAAGCTCCAGTTTCTTAACATCTATGTATTTTAAGTATCCGCCGTCCTTTGGTTTCCCTGATGACTTTTTTCGTGCGGGGAATCGACTCGATTAACCAGGTATTCATCCCATTTACGGCCATCTCCTTTTTGAGGGTAAAATCATAGTCCGGTAAATTGCGATCCGTCATATCGGAATAATTGAGATCTGAACCCATAAAGCTGCCGCTTTTGTCACTGCTGGCGATGCGTTTGGTTTTGCGCAGTGCCGGCAAGTAAAGCCACTGCTCGTCATCTCTTGACGGGTTATCATAGTCATGGGTCAAAAATGCCGTATCCTTAACATCCGCAGGATGCTTAAAAAACATCAGCCGCAAGGTATCTTGCCCCTTATCTTTGCTGTAGGTTGCGATGCGGCGAACTCTTTTCTTGCCTCTTTTGTCAATCAAAATCATTTCCATGTCGGATGTCTGGTTGTCGCCGTCATCTCTGGCATCCACCTTTTCCATAATGGCCCGGGCAACAGGATCATCAGCAAAAGATTGCGGAGCTATTGGCGGCAAGACAGCCATGATCATAAAAACAGCTGTGATCAACCTACTAAGACGGATTTTCATTTTTTATCCTCCGCGGGAATTGATTGGGGCTTGTTGACCAGTACCATCAGCGCCGGGGCCAGCAGATAATCGGCTACCAGGGCCATCACGATGGTAAAGGCCGTCAGCAGACCAAAATAAAACAGATTGTTCATTGAAGCGAACACAAAAATAAAAAAGCCCAACGACAGGACAACGGTGGTTACCAGCATGGCACGGCCGGTGGTATGCAGGGTTTTATAAACGGCCTGATTGGGATCGCCGCTTTGTTCATAGTATCGGCGGAAGTTGTGCATGAAGTGAATGGTGTCATCAACGGCAAGACCGATGGCAATGCTGCCCACCATCATGGTGAAAAGGTCCATGGGAATAGCGCTAGCGCCGATCACACCGAGCATAAGCAGGATGGGTGCCAGATTGGGGATCATACTGAGCAGGCCGATGCGCACGCGGCCGATCAAAACGATCATCAGTATGGTAATGACCACAAGGGCAATGACGTAGCTTCTGGCCATGCTTCTGATGGCATTGCTGATGGTGCGGGATAAAAGGGTCATCATACCGGTAAAGGCTATTTTTGTCTCAGGGAAGCGGTCGGCGAAATAACGGTGTATCGTGTGCAAAAACGAATTGTATTTGACCACGTCTTTGAAAGGACCTTTCACGCTAAAACGCGCTATGGCAAACTGGCTGTCCACAAAGTCTTCCAGATCATCCGAGCCGCTGTTTTCAAAAAGCAGGAATTCCTGGGCGATAAGATCGCGGTTGTCAGGTATTGCATAATAGGCCGGGCGGTTTTCATTGAGGGCCTGGTTGATTTCCTTGAGTATCGTGGTTAAAGACCATGCCTTCCCCACGAAAACCTCCTGGTATGCTAAAGATTGAACATATGTGGTCGCATCTTCCAAACGATGGAGCAGATTCGGTTCGTAAAGACCATTTTCTTTGCCGGTGTCAATCACAATTTCCAGGTTTAGGGTCCCGCGCATTTCATGATCAATTTTCTCAGTTGCCATGCGGATTTCGTTGGTTTTCGGAAACCAGCCCAATATATGGTGTGAAAAACGGATCCAAGATGTACCCACGACGGACAATACAAAGATAGCAGCGCTGGCTGTGACAATCGCAACCGGATGGCTGGTCGAGAAATGGCTGACCCGGGAAAGAAATCGATCCATGACGGTGAGTTTCTGATCACTGTCCGACTTTCGTTTATATTTTATGGGAAAAAGAGCTAAAAGTGCCGGCAGCAGAACAATGGTTGTGACAAAAGCCAGCATCACGCCAATACCGGCAAATATCCCAATGTCTGCGATAGGGGCCACTTCGGACGTTGAAAATGAGAGCAAACCGCTGGCCGTGGTTACATTCGTCATCAAGACGGCGAGACCCGAGTGCCCCAGGGCATAGGCGATCGCCGCTTCTTTATCCATATTTTCATCAAAGCGATGAAAGAAAATAGCAAGGATATGAACCGAAGTCCCTACGCCGACTGCCAGTAAAAAGGAGGGCAGAATCTGGGTCGGGACCTTGATGGGGACCTTCAGGATTGCCATGATGCCCACCGTGCAAAGCAGAGATAAACCGACAATGGTCAGCGGTAGCAGCACCCCGGTTATTCTGCGGAACATGACATACAGAAAAACAGCGACCGTGACGATCGCCAGGGCCACAAATTTGCGCATGTCTTCCATCATGGTCCGTTTGAGAAAATGGGTGACCACAGGTGATCCGACGACATAAATAAAAAAATCAGGTGCCCGGTATTTCTGCTGTATGTGTCTAACGGCTGTAACTACCCGGCTGTTTTCTTTATCCGTGAGATATTGCTTTCTTTTTGGGTCAGGGCCGGTTGACAGGGAGGTTTCCAAAAGGTCGTCGTCAAATCCTTCGAGGACATCGGCGTCCTGCACCAGACCCGAATAGCTTTGGGT
The DNA here is from genome assembly GCA_945787595.1 of uncultured Desulfobacterales bacterium. The sequence goes on from CALZJV010000182.1 coordinate 16,286, forward strand.
TTTAATGACGATGGCGGTAAATTCGCCATCTTCGGAGATCAGCAAATTTTTGTAAAGTGGATTGGAAATGACCCGGTCTTTCAAGACTGCCATTTCGGTTTCATTTTGCGGCCAGTCTTCGAGTAAATCTCCGACAACAAGCTCGTTGGCTTCACCGCGGGTGTTGCGGGCGTTGACCAGGCTGGTGATGTCATCAATATAAGGTACGTTTTGTTCAAGGTCTTCGTGAACTATTTTGAGTTTCTTTAAAAAAGCCTGGGAAAAGATATTCGGTGATTCTATGGCAATAATTACGACTTCATCCCGACCGAATTGATCGCGAAAGGCATTGTATGTCAACAGTGTCGGGTCGTTTTCGTGCAAGAAGCCTTCGGTGGAGGTATCGATGGTGATTTTGGGGATCTGGGAGATAATCATCCCCATCAGAATCAAGATTATAATCACCGTTTTTATACGGTGGCGGCAAACGAAATGGGCAAAATTTTCAAATTCCTGTTCTATCCGATTTCTTAAATTTGCCATGGAAATCCTCAGCTTCCAACTCCGACGCCAGCTGTTTCAGCTGATCCTCAAAAACGGCGTTTTGGAGGTCAAACTCATTGGTGATCGTTTCCAGTTCATCAAATAGTTGATCAATCGCCGATTGGCAGGTGTGGATGGCCTGGGCCAACTCGACAATTTGAGGTCCGTCCCCGTTTTGTGAGGCCTGCTGCATGGATTCATTGAGATGATCCAATTCTGTTTCGCGGGTTTCGATATCGTTTTCCAGCCGGGTGATTCGGTTTTGAAGAGGTTTAACCGTCGTGGAGCGCCGGGCAATGATCTCGGATCTTTGGCGCCGTATTTCCTTTTTGGTCCGCTTTGTGAAATGGCCCGTCCGATTTTCTTCTAGCCGATCCCTTGGGGAAGATTGATTTTCATCCTGCCAGCCCCATTTTTCGAGAAATTCCTGGTAGCCTCCCTCAAAATTTTCAATGGTATTGCCTTGAAACACAATGAGTCTTTCGGCCAGCGAGTCTAAAAACATTTCATTGTGAGTTACCATGATCACGGTGCCCTCAAAACTGTCAATGGCCGCCAGCAGCGCATCGCTCGATTCCATATCCAGATGATTGGTGGGCTCATCGAGCAACAGTAGATTGGCCGGGGTAACCAGCAGCTTGCCCAGCATCACCCGGCTTTTTTCACCTCCTGATAAAACACTGATCTTCTTCAAAGCTTCGTCTCCGGAAAACAACATGGCGCCACAGACATCACGGGCATGCTGTCGATCAACATCGGGTTGAGAATAGAGTATTTCCTCCTCAACCGTCCGGGCATCGACCAGGCTTTTAACATTGGTCTGCTCAAAAAAACCTTTCTTAACTGCCGGGTGGTAAACGATTTGTCCGGATTGCGGTGTCAATTCCCCGGCCAGCAGTTTTAGCAGGGTGGTCTTGCCCTTACCGTTTTTGCCGACAACACAGATTCTTTCCCCCGCTGGAATGGTGATACTAAAATCCCTGATCAGCGGTGTTCGCATATCATAAGAAAAGGATAGATTGTGGGCAGTTAATGCCTGTTTAGCGGTGAAAGGGCAGCTGCGAAAAGAGAATTCAAGGAATTTCAGTTGCTCGAGCTTATCTTTCGTCTCCATTTTTTTAAGGGTCTTGATGCGAGATTGCACCAGATTTGCCAGTCTGGCTTTGGCGCGAAATCGGTTGATAAACTGTTCGATTTCTCTGCGACGCCGATCATCATTGACCCTTGTTTTTTCGTATACCTCCTCATCCTGGGCGATCTGATTGTAATACTTGGCCGTATTGCCAGCGATTTTGCGCAGCCTGCGGCGATGAATCCCCATGGTGTGAGTCACCAGCTTGTCCATAAAACTCCTGTCATGGGTAATCAGCATCAGCTCGTGGGGCCAGTTGTTCAAAAACTGCTCGATCCATCGAATGGAAGTAATGTCCAGAAAGTTGGTGGGCTCATCCAAGAGTAGCAGATCCGGTTCGGATACCAAAGCTTTGACCAGGTTTAAGCGCACCTGGAGCCCGCCTGAGAATTCTTTGGGATGCCGGTGAAAGTCCTTGGCAGAGAAACCCAAGCCGGCCAGGATTTTTTCAACTTTCCAGGAATGATCCTTTTCATGATCGGGAAGCGCTCGCATCCCCTCTTTTAAAGCCGTATCGGCGGCAAATTCCAGATGCTGTTGCACATAAACGATACGGTAATTCTTCGGAATTACTACAAAACCGGAATCCGGGCGTTCTTCACCGGTTATCAATCGGAAAAGGGTTGTTTTACCATGCCCGTTTTGTCCAACCAGACCCACACGTTCCTTCGAGTTGAGAGAAAAGGCGATCCCATCGAAGATAAGGCGGTCACCAAAACTTTTGTTCAGATTTTCTACTCTGATCATATCTTATATCGAAGGTACTATAATACTACTTTGTCACATTCATCTTTGCTTCAGACCCTTATTATAGCAGACTGATATAGCTGAATGAGCGAATGCCTAAATTGACCTAAAATACCTAAAATGACTAAAATTAGGGAAACGCTGCGCTCCATCGGTTTTTTTAAAATTGTGAGTATACCACAATTTTAGCTCATTTTAGTTCATTTCAAATTTTAGCTCATTGACTCAATCAATCTTCCTTCCTTGACACACTGAAGGGATTCGAATATACATTTTTTGAAGTTGTCAGCTGATTCAATCTTCAACAGGATACCACCGATGGAACTTCTTGTCATCTTGAAAAACCCCGTCCTGGCACTCGGCAGCCGGACAGTCAGAATGCTTATGGAGCTGGGTCGAATCGCCCTCTTTTTTTCTAATGGCTTTATCCTTAAATATATAAAACTTTCACCGGGCGGCTCGGACGTGATTCTCAAACCCGGTGATACCATCATCGAGACCGAATCGGCACTTGATGTTGAGGAAATAATCAGCAAATACGCTTTTGGCGGCGTTTAGGAAATCCGCAATTTATGTCATTTAAAAATTCAAGTCTCAACATCTTGCCGACAGCCTCTTTGCTCTTGACAAACCAGGGTTACTTAATATTTTATTAGCGCTGATGATTGACATAAGCCGGTTAGCCAGCCGACTGCGTTTCTTACGAGCAACGTCAGCGTCCGGGAACAATGATGTACTAGACGATGCCAACACTGCTACCCCGGAATGAGAGAAAAAACTGCACTAGGGGTTGCGCAGATTCAGGAGGTCAGTCATGTCAGAGGAAGAAAAGGGTTTTAAGGTAAAAGATCGCCGAATTTTTAGCGACGACAACAAGGAGGCAGAAGCCAAAGATGAGGAGACACAGACTCAACCTGCAACAGACGAGAGGGCTCAGGCCGAGCCTTCAACCGAGAAAACCAGGGAGCCTGAAGCTGCGGAGCCTTCAAAAACAGACACATCCGAGGAGCAACCACAATTCCCAGAAATAAACTTCCCAACTTTTGTTGTCTCCTTAAATGCCTCGGCGTTGCTCCATCTGGGTGCCATCGAGGACCCAACTACCGGCCAGAAAACCAAAAATCTATCGATGGCAAAACAAACCATCGATATATTAAGCATGCTCGAGGAAAAGACAGCCGGCAATTTAAACAATGAAGAAAAAAATTTGTTAAAGAACATTCTTTACGATCTAAGACTGATGTACGTGAAAGAGAAGGGATAAGGTCAGATGACAGAAGGTGGGAGGTTAAGAAGGTGAGAAGATGGGCGCGGCTTTTGCTTTCATCCCGATTCAGCGGGGTAGCCGCGATAGTTATACAAGCTCTGCATGTCGAATAAAATCAACAGTCCGCGTGAGGCGGATCGAAGGTACGTATTCTGTCTATTTCATAAAAATCGATAGAATTCCTTCCTTCGACATTCGACATTCATTATTCGATATTCTCTTTTTTAGAGTTTCCTCTTCGATTAAACTGGCCGCTTTTCAGACCAGCGGCTGAACCTATGAACGCTGAACCGTTGAACCCGTGAACGCTTACACGAACGGCACTTCTGACGTTAATGAAAATTGTATCTCCCGCCAAAATCAACCTGTTCCTGCAGGTCACCGGAAAACGCCCGGACGGTTATCACGAGCTGTTTTCTCTGATGTGTTGCGTGGACCTTATCGACACCATTTTTCTGCAGTTTGGCCTCAAAACCATAAAGATTGAATCGTCTCATCCTCAAATTCCACTGGATGGCACCAGCACATAGGGCCGCGACTGTGTTTTTCAAAGCCTTGAATGTCAATGACGGCTTAAAAATTTCTATTGATAAATCCATACCGGTCGCAGCCGGTCTTGGCGGCGGAAGCAGCAATGCCGCCAGCGTTCTTAAAGGACTGAATCAACACTATGGAAATCCTTTTTCCCGGAATCAGCTGATGTCGATGGGGCTTGGCCTTGGCGCCGATGTACCCTTTTTTCTTTTCGGCAAACCGGCGGCCATTGCCTCAGGAATCGGAGAGAAGCTGGAGGCTTATTCTGGGCCTTTACCATTTCATTTCGTGATAGTTTATCCAGGTTTTAGGGTCTCCACCGCAGAAGTTTTCCAAAATCTGAATTTGGGATTGACAAAATGCGAAAAAAAAATTAAAGAACTCTTTTCAATAAAAAATGGTTTTAATTCGGGGTTACATTTATGCAACGACCTTGAAAGCGTGACTGCATCTGAACATCCGGTGATCATCTCCATTCAGGAGCAGCTTTTAATCCACGGCGCCTTGGGGGCACTGATGTCAGGAAGTGGGCCAACCGTGTTTGGTCTTTTTTCTGATTCTCACACAGCCGAAAGAGCAAAACAAGCGATTGGTGAAAACACCCGCTGGGATGCTTTTGTTTGTGATATTTTTGATGGAAGACAACCCGACGGCGAATGATTTGAGACGTCTGCTTCATAGGGCGGCAAGTGTGTTCCCTGATGGATGCAGGTTTTTACTTGAAACAATGGGGCGTCGTCAAGTGGTAAGACACAGGACTTTGGTTCCTGCATTCGGAGGTTCGAATCCTCCCGCCCCAGCCATTTTTAATTAAATATTTTCGATTGAATATTCAATTTGCAATCTTCAATTTTCAATTCCGGCTTGTCCGGGCTAGGCAAACCGAAATTCATAAATAGGTTGGCGGTGAATTAATATGGAAGGCATGGCTATTTTTACGGGCAATTCCAACCCGGAGCTTGCAAAAAAAATATGCAAATATCTCAGCTTGCCCCTGGGGGGCGCAGAGGTAAAAACCTTCAGTGATGGCGAAATTCAAATCGAAATCATTGAAAATGTGCGCTTAAAAGATGTTTTTGTTTTGCAATCCACCTGTTCGCCGGTTAATGACAATCTGGTTGAGCTTCTGTTGATGATCGATGCGTTTAAACGTTCTTCAGCCAGAAGAATTACCGTGGTGATCCCCTATTTCGGCTATGCCAGGCAGGACAAAAAAGTTGCGCCCAGAGTACCGATCAGTGCCAAATTGGTTGCCGACATGATTACCCTTGCCGGTGCCAATCGGATAATTACCATGGACTTACATGCCGGCCAGATCCAGGGCTTTTTCAACATTCCGGTCGACAACCTGTTCGCGGCACCGGTTCTCATTGATTATATTCGGAACAACTTCAGAGACGAGCTGGTCATCGTGTCTCCGGATGCCGGCGGGGTGGAAAGAGCCCGGGCCTTTGCCAAGCGTCTGAATGCGGATCTTGCGATCATCGACAAGCGCCGAGACGCTCCCAATCAGGCCAAAGCCATGGCAGTTATCGGTGATGTCGCCGATAAGGTGGCGGTTATTCTCGATGATATGACCGACACAGCCGGCACATTGACGGGGGCGGCGGAGGCCATCCTGAACGCGGGTGCCCGGGAAATCCATGCCTGCTGTGCCCACGCCGTTTTATCCGGGCCGGCCATCGACCGGATTTCCAACTCGGTTCTCAAAAGCCTGGTTGTAACAGATACGATTCCTTTAACAGTAAATGCAGCAGCCTGCGATAAAATAAAAGTGCTTACCATATCACAACTGGTTGGCGAGGCGATTATTCGCAGTTTTAGAGGAGATTCGGTTACATCGCTGTTTGTATAATTTATAGGGTTCAAGGTTCAGGGTTCAGGGGTTCATAGGTTCAGGGTTCAACCCGGCCGCCGACTGCCTAAGCGACCAGGTTAATCATCAAGAAACCGTGACTTTTTGGTGTAGTTTCACATAAGGGTTAAGGTAACCCTGAACGGTGAACCCGGAACCTTTTAAACTAATGATTGAAAATTGAATATTGACGATTGAAGATTTGTGGAAGTCGCTCCGCTCCATCAATTTGCATTTTAAAAAATCGAAAGGATGCCTTCAATATTCAATCTGCAATATTAAATATTCAATTCGTTGACAATTGATAAAATAGACCAATAAAAATATTTTGCCTCAAAAAGCACAAAAGTAATTTTAAGATATAAAGGAGGTCATATCTTTGGAACGATTAGAACTTCAAACAACTGTAAGAAAATCCACGGGTAATAGTCCGGCGAGGAGTCTGAGAAGGTCCGGCCATATACCTGCAGTTTTATACGGGCCGAAAACAGATCCGATTTTGCTGTCCGTTAATATTAAAGACCTTGAGCAAGTATTTAAACAGGGCAATGTCTTTCAAATTATTTTAAATCTTGTTATTCAAAACGGGAAAAAGATTACTAAAGCGGCCATGGTCAAGGAACTGCAGACCCATCCGCTCTCGGGAAATTTTATTCATATTGATTTCTATGAAATTGATATGAAGCGCCAGATCAATGTAATGGTTCCGGTTGTCACCAAGGGCCACGCGGTGGGCGTTGAACAAGGCGGGCTGCTCAATATTGTCCGCCGAGAAGTTGAACTGCTGTGTCTGCCGGGCGATATCCCGGAAGCCATCGAGATTGATATTACCGATCTGGATATTGGTGACTCCATCCATATAGAAGATATCCCTCTGAGCGAGAACGTTGAAATATCGGCGGACGTTAATTTTACGGTAGTTACCGTGCTCAGCCCGAAGGTTGAAGAGGAGGAGGTTGTTGAAGAAGAGGAAGTCGAGCTCGAGGCCGGTGAAGAAGAAGAGGGCGGAGAGGCTGGGGAATCCGACGAATCCTCAGAGGAAAAATAGTATTAACGGCAGGCTGGAGAGTCCGGCTCACAGCTGTGATCAAATACAGATGTGGGGCAGACCATCCAGCCTGCTTTTATGATGGGCCTTTCGCTTATCGGAAATGTACCCCCAAAAAGCATAATTTGCTGACAATTTGGAATACTGGAATGATGGAATAATGGGTTTAGTGGAAAAAAAATCAATTTAAAAAATGTGGAATTTTCTATTTTTATAATGAATGCGGATCTACTCCGCTTTATCACCCAATATTCCACTATTCCAGTATTCCACCATTCCATTATAGGCCAACAATGTTCTACATAATAAATGCAATATGATTCCAAGAATTTGTACAAAAACCCAAACGTGAATTTGCGATTGGTCGTCGGCCTCGGAAATCCCGGCGCCCGCTATGAGAACACACGGCATAATGCCGGTTTCATGATAGCCGACAAAATTGCGCGGGATTTCAATATTTCTTTTGACAAAAGAAAATTCGACTGCGCCTTTGGGCGTGGGTTTATTGAAGATGTCGAGGTACTTCTGGCCAAACCAATGGCATTTATGAACTGCAGCGGGCCACCCATTCAAAAGCTGGCCCATTTTTTTCGCATACAATGCAAGGAGATGGTGGTCATCCATGACGACATCGACCTTGTTTTTGGAAGATTAAAAATAAAAGAGAAAGGAGGGGCCTTTGGCGGGGGCGATTTTGTGCGTCTTCGTATCGGTGTCGGGCGTTCCGAGTTAGGGGACAATGTGACGGATCATGTTCTGGGCAGATTTTCCGTCCAAAATGCAGAAGATTTAAGCCGAATCATTTCAGGAGCCCGGGATGCCGTTGTTACGGTTCTATGCAAAGGTACCAAAGCAGGTATGAACTTATTTAACGGTAAAGATCTTGCGATCACAGCGTAAACGAAAATCTATCATTTGGAGGACAGGATGAATTACTTATTACCGCTGATTTGTACACTGGTGGGGATAGCCGGTGTGGTTTTTTCACTTATCCTTGCAAGTTTGGTCAAAAGCGCTCCGGCAGGCTCCGAAAAAATGGTCGAAATTGCCAATGCTATCAAGACGGGGGCCATTGCATATTTAAATCGTCAGCTCAAAAGCATGGGCATTGCCGGAATCATAGTAATTATTATCATTGCGATCGCCCTGGGCTTTAAGACCGCAATCGGCTTTTTGGTCGGTGCCGTCGCGTCCTTTGCCGCCGGCTATATCGGAATGCGGGTATCGGTAATCGCCAATGTGCGTACCGCTGAGGCGGCCAAGGGGGGGCTGGCCAAAGGGTTGTCCATGGCCTTTAGAGGCGGTGCCGTGACGGGTATGATCGTTGCCGGCCTGGCGCTGACAGCTGTTGCCGGTTTTTATACGATATTGACCGCCAGCGGCACGGAAACCAGAGAAGCTGTTATTGCACTGGTGGCCCTGGGTTTTGGCGGAAGTCTGATATCCATCTTTGCCCGGCTGGGCGGCGGTATTTTCACCAAGGGGGCCGATGTCGGGGCCGACCTGGTGGGAAAAGTTGAGGCCGGTATCCCGGAAGACGATCCGCGCAACCCCGCCACGATTGCCGACAACGTCGGAGACAATGTTGGAGACTGCGCCGGTATGGCGGCCGATCTGTTTGAAACTTACGCAGTAACGGCGGTTGCGGCCATGCTGCTGGGGAATCTGCTCTATCCCGGGATCATCATTGCCACCGAATTTCCCCTGGTGCTCGGCGCCATCGCGATTGTTGCATCCATGATCGCCGTTTTCTTTGTCAAGTTGGGACCCACTGAGTATATCATGGGCGCGCTATATAAAGGCATGTTCGGTGCAGCTATTATGGCCGGTATCGCTTTTTTGGTGGCCTGTACGACATCGTTTTCCGAGGTTGCTGAAATTTCCGGCATGAAAATCTATTTGGCCACTCTGGTCGGTCTGATTCTAACCGTTGTGATCGTCATGATCACCGAATATTATACCGGTATCCGCAAACCGGTTAAGCTGATTGCCGAGGCTTCGACCACCGGACACGGCACCAATATCATCGCCGGTCTGGCCGTCAGCATGGAGGCCACGGCGCTGCCGGTGGTGGCCATATGCATTGCGATCGGCGCCGCTTATGCCGCCGCCGGACTTTACGGAATTGCCATGGCCGCCATGTCGATGCTTTCCATGACCGGCATGGTGATTGCCATTGATGCCTACGGTCCGATTACCGACAATGCCGGCGGTATTGCCGAAATGGCGGAAATGGACGAGAGTGTGCGGGCAGTCACCGATCCCCTGGATGCAGTCGGCAACACCACCAAAGCCGTCACCAAGGGATATGCCATCGGTTCGGCCGCTTTGGCCGCCCTGGTTCTGTTTGCAGCCTACACCCAGGAATTCAGGCTGCACGGCTCGGATTTGGCATTGAGTTTTGACCTGAGTGATGTTCACGTCATCATCGGCCTTTTCCTGGGCGGATTGATGCCGTTTCTTTTTGCCTCAATTGCCATGCGCGCGGTCGGCAAAGCCGGTGGCGCTGTGGTCGACGAGGTCAGGCGCCAGTTTCGTGAAATTCCGGGTATTATGGAAGGAACCGCCAAGCCGGATTATGCCGCCTGTGTGGATATCGTCACTAAATTTGCCCTCAGAGAAATGATCGTACCCGCCATCCTACCCGTGATAGCCCCGGTGCTGGTGGGCCTGATTTTGGGAAAAATCGCCCTGGGCGGACTCCTCATCGGCAGTATCATTACCGGTCTTTTTCTGGCCATTTCCATGACCACCGGAGGGGCTGCCTGGGACAATGCCAAAAAATACATTGAAGACGGTCATCTGGGAGGAAAAGGCAGCGATGCGCACAAGGCTGCCGTCACCGGCGACACTGTCGGCGATCCTTACAAGGACACCGCCATTATGGTCAGATATTGTAGCCGATATATCAGTGAAAGCCCATTTTCCGAATATCACCCCTGGTGAATTGAAAAGATGGGGTCGATTTTGCCATTTTGTTTACCCTTCGGGAAAGCCGGAGAACTTCAGATCCTGTGTTGTCAAGGGATCAATGTAACCGACTACAATTTCAACCTTGACGCCTTGGCTCTGAAGCCCTCCGGCTTTTGCAACATTAGGGTAAAACCCTCATCTTGATCGCTGAGATAATAAAAGGATTGGCGTAGCATTACGCCAATCCTTTTTTATTGATTGTTCTCGAGAGTTATGGTATAGGTACTTTGCTTGACAACTAAAAAAACCGATAATGGGTGGGAATATGACAGAAAAAAAAGCTGATGAGAACATTGAGAGCGCGAAAGAAAAAAATCATGAATTCCAAATAGGTGACCTCGCGGTGTATCCCGCCCATGGTGTTGGAGAGATACAGGCCATTGAAAGCCGGGTGGTCAATGGTGAAGAACATGATTTCTATATCATGAAGGTTCTGGAAAACGGCATGGTAATCATGATACCCACCAGAAACGTTGAATCCGTCGGGCTAAGGGATATTATCAACCAAAAAGAGATTCCTAAAGTTTATGACGTTATGAAGGTCCGCACAGATGGGGTGCCGGCTCAAACCTGGAACCGGCGTTACCGTGAATATATGGATAAAATCAAAACCGGTTCGCTTTATGATGTGGCCGAGGTATTTAGAGATCTTTCCTTATTGAAACTCACCAAGGATCTTTCTTTTGGGGAGCGTAAGCTCTATGACACTGCCCAGGTGCTATTGGTACGGGAGTTGTCTACTGCAAAAAAAACAGACGAAGAGACAATTATTTCTGAGTTGGAGTCTCTTTTTGTCTCAGATAGTATGGAAAATTAATCCTTCCCAGCAGCATGCCTGTTTATGGTGCCTTTACCATCCTTGCCAATGAATCCGATCAGGGCCGACGGCTTGATGCCGTGGTCGCTGCTCACCTTCCTGGCTGTTCCCGTTCGCTGGCTGTAAATTTAATTTCTAACCATGAAGTTCTGGTCGACAATCAGGCTAAAAAACCCGGTTACCGGGTAAAGGACGGCGATAAGATCCTGGGACGAATTCCGGCTGCCGTGCCAACTGAATACATGCCCGAAGCCATCCCGCTGCAGATTTTGTACCAGGACAGCCATATTGTAGTAATTAACAAACAAGCCGGCCTGGTCGTGCATCCCGCGCCCGGACACAGCAGTGGTACGCTGGTCAACGCGCTGCTTCATCATTGTCCTGATTTGGAAGGTATCGGCGCTGAGATTCGGCCGGGAATTGTTCACCGACTTGATAGGGATACCTCTGGGACCATAGTGGTTGCAAAAAATACCGCTGCTCTTGGAAACCTGGCCAAACAATTTAAATCTCGTAGCGTTCAAAAAATCTACCTGGCCCTTGTTTACGGTGAATTGCAGGCAGATGAGGGAACGATTTCACTACCCATCGGCCGTCATCCGGTTCATCGGAAACAAATGTCCACCGTCACTCGAAAAGGCCGTAGCGCAGAAACTTCCTGGCGGGTTCGCGAACGGTTTCTAAATATTACTCTGCTCGAACTGACCTTAAAAACCGGTAGAACCCACCAAATACGCGTTCATTGTGCGACGATGGGCAACCCGATTGTTGGAGATCAGGTTTATTGTTCTCGTAAGTGGTTAAAAAATGCAGCCAGTTTTTTTTCGGGGCAATCATCATCAAAGATTGCCCTGCTCAAAGCAGTACCCAGACAGATGCTACACGCCTGGCGACTGGGTCTAACCCATCCCCATACGGGTGAGGTCATGACCTTTGAGTCGCCGATACCGGAGGATATGGAGGCGTTGATGGTGAAATTAGAGGGAGTGTTGGGATGAATAAAACGCAAAGCAATCTGGTAATTCAGCGATTTGAATCGACAACGGGTAAGAACCAGTATCTGCTCATGAGCGCAGGTGA
>CALZJV010000183.1 GCA_945787595.1 uncultured Desulfobacterales bacterium
TTGACCGTACATGCAGCTAAAGGTCCCGCCGGTCAGTTTCTGATATTCCTCAATGACGGCGGGAGACTCCAGCCCGGCCACATGCTGCAAGGATTTGATGTCCTTGCCGGATTTTTTGTGCGCTTCAAGAATGGAGCCAAGAATCGGTGCAAAATCAAACATCACCGAAACGTTTTTCTCCTCGATCAGACTCACCGCCTGGGCAGCATCAAATTTGCTCATATTGACATTAAGGGCACCGCCGTGGAAACTGCCGGTGGCCATAAATAGTCCGCCAACGTGAAAAAGTGGTAAAATATTGAGATGCACATCATCAGTGGATAATTCCAATTGAAGGTTTACATGAATGTTGGCGCTGATGAGATTTCCATGACTCAATAGGGCGCCGCGGGGCCTACCGGCCACAGCCGCCGTATGGATAATGACCAGGCCGTCATCGGTGGTTACATCCGCCGGTTTGAAGTCGCCGTCGTTTTTCAACAGCAGATCAAAGGCGGCAAAGCCATCTCCCGGTGGTTTCAAGCTGTAATAATCCTTGACAGAGGGCAGCTTATCTTTAGCACCGCCAATCATCTCCTGGTATTCAGGATCGACAAAAAGCATCACGGGGTCACAGTCGTTGAGGTTAAAGAGCGCTTCTTCAACGGAGAGTCTCCAGTTGATGGGCAGCACAATCGCCCCCAGAGCGCCGGCCGCCCCAATGAGACAGAAAAATTCCAGGCTGTTCTTGCCGAATGCCCCGATGCGATCGCCTTTTTTGATGCCGGCGGCTTGCAGGCCGCAGGCCAGTTGATCCACTTTATTTTTGTTCGGAAACAAACCGCATTGCGCTCAATAAGATCATAAAAACCAAAGTCGAAGAGTCCCATAATTAAGTCATCCCGCTTGTCTATTAAATCGACTCAAAATTAATATTTCAATTTTACCGTTAATAAATTGGTAGCCTGTTTAATTGGTTTCAGGTTTCGGGTTTCAGGTGTCAGATTAGCCGCTGGCTTGCAATGCGGTCGGTCTAATCGAAAAAAGAAACTGATGAACGTCGAACATCGAACGTCCAAGATCGAACATCGAATAATGTATTCTGTCCTTTTTAAAAAAGATTTCGCGAAGCGATTCCATCATTCGTCATTCGTCAATCGTCAATCTTCATTCGTCATTTCATGAAGTTTCATACGAGATGTCAGTATCTAGCCTCTCCTTTCCCTGACACCCGACACCTGACACCTCAATTATGTGAAAACATGTTGTCAGATAAAGGTGCCTAAGGCCCAAAAGTTACAGATTTTTACTTGACTGACGTAACGGGGCAAGGTGCCTTTAAGATGACGTATTGCGCGGTGGAACCCAGCAGCATCTTGCGGGTTTTCGATTTTTTTTCTATGCCGACAAATAGATGGTCAATCTCGTTTTCATTGGCAAATTTGACGATATCTTCCCCGGGTGTGAGGCCCCGCACCAGTTGTTCTGTTTTGCAACGGACCCCATCTCTTTCCAGAAACTCCTGCGCAAATCTGAGATTTTCTGCGGCCGCGTTGATTTCTTCGATTTTCTCACCAATACCGCCTTCCAGAGAAGTGACAACATGAACAAAAGCATCATAGGTTTTTGCATAGCTTTTCGCCTGCGATAGCGCAGATTTGGCAACTTCGGAACCGTTGTACCCCACTAAAATTTTCATCGTAAATCCCTTTCCCCGAACACCTAAAATATGTTATTAGTTATTAGGACGGTTTGGCATTGTTTGCCATACCCCGGAAAGAGGGTACCCAGTGTTTTCGGCACTGAATTTTCTGGATTCCAGATTCTCGACCTGAGACAGGGACAAGCTTTGCGAAATGACAGCCAACATCACAATATACGCAATATACTTCCCGAATGCCCAACTAACTAATAACCAATAACTAACAACTAATTAATCCGCCCGGTCAAGATTAAAAAATTTTCATCAGTTTAAAACTAACCAATATCGTTTATCCAAACCTGGCATTTCTATTTTTCAGGGCGGAGTAATTACATCCAGCGTTTACGCCGCTTGTAGGATTTGACTTCCTTGAATGATTTTCGTCCGCCGCCCTGGGTAACCCCCATGTAGAATTCCTTCACGTCCGGATTGTTTTTCAATTCTTCAGAGGGGCCCTCCAACACAATCTTGCCGGACTCCATGATATAGGCATAGGTCGAAATTTCCAGCGCAATTTTTGCATTCTGTTCCACAATCAGCAGGGTCGTATCCATATCCTGGTTGATGCGGATTATGTTTTCGAAAATTTCTTTGACCAAAAGCGGGGCCAATCCCAAGGAGGGTTCATCCAGCATCAGCATTTTGGGAGATGACATCAATGCCCGCGCAATGGCGATCATCTGCTGCTCGCCCCCGGAACAATAGCCTGCCAAGCGGTTGGTGACTCGGGCCAGGCGTGGGAAGTGATCGTACATGAGATCCTGGTCCCTGCGAACATTCGCGGTGCCGTCCTTGCGGGTGATGGATCCCACCCGAATATTTTCATCCACGGTCAGATGCTTGAACACCCGGCGCCCTTCCGGCACCATGACTGCGCCTAATTTCACAACATGCGTGCCCAGCACGTTGGTGATATCTTTGCCTTCGAATTTGACGAATCCGTCCTTGATAAAGCCGTTTTCCGGCTTGAGCAGACCGCTGAGGGCTCGCAGGGTCGTGGTCTTGCCGGCCCCATTGGTTCCCAGCAGGGCAACGATAGCGCCTTCGGCCACGCCCAGGCTGACGCCGCGCAGCACCTGAACAATGTCATTGTAGACGACTTCGATGTTGTTGACATCGAGAAGATTGCCATTGGATGTTTGCTTGGTCATTTTTCTTGCTTCTGAATGGGGAGGGCTGCACGAAGCAACCCTCCCTTTTTATGAGCAGCGAAGCTGCGTTATATAACAGCGCGAAGCGATGTTATTATTTGATCTTCTTGACATATTCCGAGACAAACGGCAGGCCGAGTTCATGGAACACACCACCCTTGGCAACATACAGCTGCAGGGTGTCCACGCCCTCCCGGTCGGTTTTCGAAAAGGTGACCGGTCCGACGGTGGTCAATGGATAATAGGCGTTGTAGCCGTTCATGGCCAACATCTCTTCGTACAGTGCGGCACGGGTAATTTTTTTACCCTTGGTCTTGGCCCGGCGCATCGCCTCAACGGCAACCTGAACGACCATGATGCCGTTGGTGTAGTTCTGGGAATTGGCCAGCTTGGCATCGCGGCCGTACCGTTTGGCCAGAGCCAGCTGCGCATCCGTTCCCGGCCCCTTGGCGGTCATCAACTTGTAGGAAGTCGTCCAATAATAGTTTTCAGCAGCCGAACCGGCCAGTCCAATCAGATCCGGTCCGCCGGCATAGTGACACCCCAGAAAGGTTATTTTACCGGCCTCACCGTATGTCGCGGCTGCCATTCCCAGGCTCTGGGCCCCTTTAAGCATGGTGGCCACCGGCGGTTGAACCGTCTGGCTGATCACGTACTGAACACCTTTGCTCTGGAAGCGTTTGAGCATTGCCGTGTTGTCAAGATCCTTGCCGTGCTCCACCACTTCGACAAGCTCGATGGGCAGACCGGCGGCAACAGCTTTTTTCACATCGCCAAGCGGTCCACGCCCGAAGGCCGACGGATGCAGGAACAGAGCCACTTTGGGTTTGCCGCCGCCCTTGTGATTGGCCGCCACATATTCGGCCAGTCCCACGGCCTGGCTGGAATAGGAGGAAATCGGCAAAAAGATGTAATTGGAATCGACCAGGTTCCCGGCATGAAAAGATGCGGGCAGGACCGGAATTTTTTCTTCGTCAAAATCCTTTCTCATGGCCATCGTGCTGCCGGTGGAGTAGTTCAGATAAAACACGATATTCTCATCCAGGAAATCCTCGAAATTCCGCTTGGTGGCCTCAGTTTTATAGGCATCGTCGCGGATGAAGCACACCAGTTTGTCATCTCCCAGCAGCTTTTCATCGTTGACATATTTAACATAGTCCTCGACACCTTTTGAATAGGGGCTACCAATATCGCCGGTAGGGCCGGTAATGGCCAGAGACAGTCCCATCTTATAGGTTTCTCCCGCCTGGGTTTGGGTTGCGAAGGTCAGTGCGAAAACAAATGCCAATGCGACCAAAATAAAACTAAATTTTTTGTACATCTTTTTACCCTCCCTTTCGTTGTTAGTTTGCAGGTTAACAAAATTTCGACAAATAGAACATTAATCAAATTGTGGACGTCTTAATCGCCAGGACATCCGCTTGGCCCGGGGATAATACAGCTAATAGCGAAACGGCCATAGTTTGAAATAGCTGCGTGCGATTCGCCACCAGTTGGCAATCCCCCGGGGTTCAAACATTAAAAACAACACGATGACCAGACCGAAGGACAGCGGCCGAAATGCCGTGGAAATATCCCCCACGGCCGTGAAGTAGTGACCCACAAATTCAGCAAAATTTTCCACCTGCAGTTCCAGCATCAGGATGGCCGCCGGCCCGACAAAAGAACCCACCAGGGTACCCAGGCCGCCCACGATGGCCATGGCCAGATAGGAAATGGAGTGGTGCAGTGAAAAGGATTCAAACCCCACACCCCGCCACAGGTAGGCGTGCAGCGCCCCGGCAATCCCGGCGAAAAAGCCCGACAGGGCAAAGGCGTACACCTTGGTAAAACCGGGGTGCATGCCCATGGCATCGGCTGCCCGGTCATTGTCCCGCACGGCCACCAGGCATCTTCCGTGCTTGCTGCGCAACAGGTTGCGAACGGCAAACCCCAGGACCACCACGAAGAATAAAATGACATAGTACCAGAATAAATAGTGCTCTTTACGGGCCACTTTGCCGGTAAACCAGAAAACCCGGCCAATAGAGATGGTCTGCCCCTGGTCGTAAAATTTCGAAAAATTGATGACCCATAGGAAAATCATCTGAAAGGAGAGCGTGGCGATCACCAGGTAAAGGTGCTTGAGCCGCAGCGACGGCAAGCCCACAAAGGCGCCCATAGTATATGGTCGCTACCCAGAAGCCTGGAGAAAGTCGCCAGGGTGTAGGCCCCCACCCCCACGAAGGCCGCATGGCCGATGGATATCAACCCGGCAAATCCAGTGAGCAGGTTCAGGCCGTATACCGCCACCACGGCGATGAGAATGCTGTCGATCACCAGCAGGTATTTGTTGCTGACCTCAAACACCAGCGGCCAGACAAACAGCAGCACCAAAAAACAGACAAACAGCAGCCGGTCGACATTCGTCAGAAATATGCGCTGCTCGGCTTTGTAAGAGGTAAAGAAGTTACCCGTGGCTAGCCATCTATTTTCAGACATAAACTATACCCGCTCTATTTCATGGATACCAAAAAGACCATGGGGTTTGATCAATAGGATGATCAGGAGAATAATGTAAGGCAACACATCGGCCGTCCCGTTCAATCCCCAGTTGCCGTCCAGGTAGCCGGCCGCAAATTGCTGGATCAGCCCCATGATGATGCCCGCCACGATCGCGCCGAAGATGGAGTCCAGCCCGCCCACAATTACCACCGGAAACACGATGATGCCGAAGGATTGCAGAACATCGAAGTTCAAACCAGTGATATTGCCGATGATGCCCCCGGCGGCGGCCGCACTCAATCCCGCAGTGGCCCAGGCCAGGCCGAACACTTTGGGGACGGATATGCCGATGGACATGGAAGCAAACTGATCGTCCGAAACCGCTCGCATGGAAATACCCACGGTAGATGCTTTAAAGAACCAGGTAAAGCCCCCGATCATAATAAACGTGATGACAACGCCCACCATCTGGGTCCACGAGATGGAAACCCCCCAGTAAGTAATCGGCGTTTTGGGCAAAAATTCCGGGAACGAAAAATTGCCCGCCCCAAAGGGGCTCATGTAAATCAGACCGTCGATTATCGACATCAGTCCGATGGTCACCATGATCACCGATATGATCGGCTCGCCGATCAGACGTCTCAGAAACACCCGCTCGACGCTCATGGCCAGAAAAAAGGTGATGATCATGCTCAAGACAAACGACAGCGCAATGTGGATGCCCCCCCACACCGTCAGCGCATAGGTAATAAAGGCTCCGGAAGCGATGATCTGCCCATGGGCGATGTTCAGCACGCGGCTGGACTTGTAGATCAACACAAATCCCAGCGCCGACAGGGCATAGATGGAACCCACCACGATACCACTTACCACCAGCTGGAAAAAATAACTCATGCAACCCCTTCCATGGTGTAAAACGACATTTCGGCCTCCACGGTTGTGGTCTGGCCATCCTGATACTGGAAAAATGCCTCGACCTTCTTTTTGCTGACGCTTTCGTCGTAAAGGGCGTCGTAGAGATCTTTGTATTTTTCCATGACAAACTTACGGCGTATTTTGCCGGTTTTGGTCAGCTCGCCGTCGTCCATGTCCAGCAATTTATACAACACCGCGAAGCGTTTAATTTTAAAATGATCTTGTTCTGCCCGTGCGTTGATGTCAGCCACCGCCTCCTTGAGCAACTCCGCGACCTCCGGGTTGTTGGAAAGATCCATGTAGGTGGTAAACGATATCCCGCGGTCCTCGGCCCATTTGCCCACCACGATAGGATCGATGTTGATCAGCGCGGACACAAAATCCCGTTTGTTGCCGAAAATGACCGCCTCTTTGATATAGGGACTGAATTTCAGCTTGTTTTCCAGAAACATGGGACTGAACATCTCGTCCTGACTGTTGTGCATGACGTCCGCAACCCGGTCGATCACGATCAGGTGGCCGTTTTCATCGAGATAGCCGGCGTCCCCGGAATGCAGCCAGCCGCCCTCCAGCAGCTCCTCGGATTTATCATCCATCTTGTAGTAGCCGGCGCAGACCGACGGCGAACGCGACAGGATTTCGCCCTGTTCGGATATTTTGCATTCGGTTTCGGGCAGCGGTATGCCCACAGTGTCCGGGCGGACATCTCCATCGCGATGCATATAGGCAATCCCGACGATCTCGGTCTGGCCGTAAATCTGCTTCAGGTTGATGCCGATGGCCTGATAAAATGTGAACAGCTCAGGACCGAGTGCCGCACCGCCGGTGTAGGCTCGCCGCAGCCGTCGCAGTCCGATCTGGTTGATCAGCGGGTCCATCAGCAGGATCTTTCCCAGCCGGGCCATGAAACGCAGGGATGCAGGCATTCGTTCGCCGCTCATCCGATAGCGGGCGGCTTTTTCCCCGATCTTGATGAATTTCCTGTAAACTAGGCGGTTGAGCCAGTAAGATTCATCGATCTTGAGCCATATCTGTGAGCGTATGGTTTCATATATCCTGGGCGCGCCGAACATGAAGTGGGGCCCGATCTCCTTGAGGTCCCCCATGCTGGTTTCGACCGACTCCGGAAAGTTGATGGTGATTCCGGTGGCCATGGCCACCCCGAAGGAGTTCATCTGCTCACCGATCCAGGCAAAGGGCAGAAAAGAGAGGTATTCGTCGGTGTTCTCGAGTTTGTCGACCTTGCTGATCTGGATGCCCATGTTGATGTAATTTTTGTGGGATATCATGGACGCTTTGGACAGCCCGGTGGTGCCGGAGGTCAAACAGAAGTGACAGACATCGTCCGGGCTTGCCTGGTCGATCAAGGCATCGAATTTATCCGGGTTTTCAGCGTGAGCCGCGGCACCCATTTCATAAAGATCATCTATAAAGAGATACCAGTCGTCGGATCGGTAGTCTCGCATGCCGCGCGGATCTTCGTAGATCACCTTGCGCACCTGGGGAATCTGGTCCCGGACATCCACCAGCTTGTCCACCTGTTCCTGGTCGTCGCAAAATACAACCGTTACGTCCATATAATTGATCAGTTGGGCAATTTCATCGGGCAGGCTGGTTTGATAGATCCCGGCCGAGACCGCACCGATGGACTGGGAACCAATGGCCATGAACAGCAATTCCGGAATATTATCGCCGATCAAGGCCAGCTTATCGCCCTTTTTGAGGCCCAGCTTTTCTAACCCCAGGGCGACTTCCCGCACGCGGTCGTAATATTCGTTCCACGTGTAGTTGACCCAGTATCCGAAATCTTTCTCACGCAGGGCGACCTTGTCGCCGGTCTCATTAACCCGCCAGCGCAGCAGCTGCGGGATGGTAAAATTGAGTAGTTCGTTTGTGTCCTGCATCCGGGTTATTCTTCTCCAATGTAAGCTTCGACAACCTTGTCAATTTTTACGACCTCATCAGGCGTTCCGGAGCCGATAAGCTCCCCGAAATCAAGGACATAGATGCGGTCTGATATGTCCATGACAACGCCCAGGTCGTGCTCCACAAGGACAACGGTTGCGTCACGCTCTTTCTGGATGTCGATGACGAATCGCACCATGTCTTCTTTTTCTTCGATGTTCATTCCTGCCATGGGTTCGTCGAGCAGGAGCAGCTGGGGCGCCAGGGTGAGGGCACGGGCCACCTCTACCCGTTTTTGAATCCCGTAGCTCAGGCTTCCCACCGTGTGTTTACGGTAAGGCTCCAGCTCCATGAAATCGATGATCTCTTCCACATACTGCCGGTTTTTCGACTCCTCTCTGGAGGCTTTCCCGTAATAGACCATGGCATGCAGAAGGCTGTAGCGTAGATTTTGATGCCGGGCCAGCATCAGGTTATCCAGAACCGTCATGCCACTGAACAATTCAATATTTTGGAAAGCCCGTGCAATTCCGAGGTTGGAAACCTGGTGCGGTGATGCTTTATTGAGTTTGTGATCACCATAATAAATATTACCCGACGTCGGATGATAAAATCCGGAAATACAATTCAATAAACTTGTCTTGCCAGCGCCGTTGGGACCTATAATAGAGGTAATCAGACCCGGTTCAATATCCAAACTGACGTCTGACAACGCCTTCAATCCGCCAAATGACAGGGTTACATCTGATATGGCTAGTTTTTCCATGGTTACTAACAAAAATTGATTCTTTAGGCTAAAATACAAAAAAGGTCTGCAGTAGTAGACCTTTTCAATCTACAGTTTCGGCGTCGGTTTCGTTTCGGGTTGCTGTAATAATATGTGACTGCCCGGTTTTCAGTTCCGAAATTTCCGCCTCCAATATCGCACCAATCAACCACTCAATCTGTCATGCACAATTAAGACTTTATAATCGACTTTTGCATATTCTATGAATTATATTCATTTCATGGAATGCTATCTATCGGATACGATTTCTTTAGTCAATTTATTAAAAAATGTCAAGTTGATAAGATAGTGGTAAAATAGTGGTTAATACCCACTACGAATCATAGGATAAAAGATGGGATCTCAGATTTATTTTCTTATTCTTTAACCCGAGCTTTTGGCGAATATTGTATCGATGAAATAATACGGTATTTTTGGATATGCAGAGTAACTCAGCGATTTCCTTGTTGGTTTTGCCCTCTTTGACAAGATTTGCAACCCGTACTTCACCGGGTGTCAGATTGAAAAATTTTGAAGAAAGCTTGCTGATAAAAGGTGATATCATGTTGCTTAAATTCGAATCAAGGATGTTGATCAGCGTTTTCTGGTTGGTATTGAGTCGGCTTTTTTTCAATCTTTCGAGATAAGGTGAAATCAATTCCCTAACATTGGACAAAACGTTTTCACCGAGCTCTTTCTTATCGTCCTCTCTTTGTTTCAGCAGGACTTTTAAGGCGGTGTTGACTTCTTCCAGATGGTGAGACTGGGCTTTCAGTTCAACCTCCCGTTTGCGCAAGGCATTTTCAGCCCTCCTGCGCTCTTCGATTTCTTGCTCAAACTGTGCGTTGATTTTCGCCAGTTCAGCGGTCCGCTCTCCAACAAGTTCTTCGAGATGGTCATGATATTTTCTCAACTCTCTTTCGGCTTTCTTCTGTGCGCTGACATCCCGCAGGGTAACGATATTGCCGGCTGGGTTCCCCTCGTGATCGTAATAAAGGGTAGAGCTTAATTGAACATCCAGCACTTGCCCGCTTTTTGTCAGCCGCCGGGTTTCAAAAAGTTGAATTTTTTCCCCGCTGAGCATACTCTCGATGGCATTCTTGGTTTCCGGCCAGTTTTTCTCCGGCACAAAATCAATTTGTTTGCCCAATAGCTCTATTTTTGAAAATCCAAACGTGTGTTCAAAGGCGGGATTTACATAGGTCGCTTTACCCTGAATATTATAAAGCACGATGGGATCAGGAGAAGATTCCAAAAGCAGGCGATATCGCTGTTCACTTTCTCTGAGGGTTGCCGCTGTCCGTTTTCTCTCAGCCAGCTCGTGCCGCACGTCCGCATATAATTTGGCCTTGTCCAGGGCAACCAACGCCAGACCGGCGAACCGGCCTAAAACGGCGATATCTTCCTCCGTAAAACGTCGGTCTGGTTTAACACTGGCAAGCCCGATGACGCCGTGAAACCGGTCGCGGTCTTTCAGAGGAATCCCCACCACCGAATGAAGATCATCCAGGGATTTATCGCTCAGGCGTCCCTCCCATGACCTGTAATCCGCTACCAGCAAAGGATGTTCAGATTCCCAAACCTTGCCGCCCATTCCCTCGCCCGGCTTCACCCGGAGGCCCAGTTGGCTTTTAAAAAAACCCATGCCGACCTGCATTTGCATTTCGCGTTCTCCGGGTTCAAGCAAATAGATGTAACCGTGTTCGGTCCCGGTTAGCATGGCAGCACGTTGCAGTATGGCTTCCAGTAATTTTTCCTTATCTAAATGGTCAATCAGGCCAAGGGAGGTTTCATGCAAGGCCGTCAGATACTCGTTTTGTCGAAGCAAGGTTTCTTCGGTCTGTTTAACTCTAGAGATCTCTCTTTCAAGCTCCCCGACGCGAAGCGCCAGCTCTTCATAGGTTTTTTTCCCGGTTTTTATATCCAGCATGGCGATAACCCCCTCTTGAATGAAGGTTGACGAAGGATGGAAATCGCTTCGCTCTATCATTTAACTATTATAAAGCGATAGGATTCCTTAATTCATCCTTCTGCCTTCATCATTCGACATCCCGATGATTCCATAATTCAAAATTCATGGATTCGTAAAGAGTCACAAAATTCTATTTTGGTTCATTTTAACCAATTGAAATTACAAGCCTTGAATTTTAATATTTGCGATTTTTGCGCCTTTTAGCGGCTATATCAAAATTGAATATTTGCGGAATTCGCTTCGCTCCGTCAATTTTCTCATATGACTTTTTAAATTGATCCGCTGAAAGCGGACCTTAAATCTTCAATCTTCAATCGAAAATCTTCAATCATTTGAAAATCCGGCTTCCAGCCGGAAAAAATCATACCCCTCAGGTATCGCCCTCAAAACCGATGGTCACTGTTTCTCCTTCGACAATGACCGGAACTTTGCGCGTTCCATTGGAGTACTGTAACATGGTGTCAAAATGATCGGTCTCTTTTACGACATTATAATATTCGACCTGGCGTCCTTCCTTGGCAAATGCTGCACGAGCTGCCCGGGTATAGGGTCAGGCATCCTTTCCGAAAATCAAGACTTCAGCAGGCATTTTTCCCTCCTTCCTGTTTGGTGGGTATGGCATAGGATATACAGTTTTAATTTTCAGTGATTGCAGTTATTTATCGGAAAGATCCTAACAGCCATTTCTTTTTCTGTCAATAATTTCAAATTGACAAAAATACGCTTTTTACGAGATAGTAGAAAATTACAGGAAGGTTATTTATGGTGACAAAAGGGCAAAAAGCATATAAGGTTGCAACGATTAAAAATGAGCTCGGATTGCACGCCCGGTCGGCTGCGCAGATTGCCCACATCGCCGCTAAGTCCGCAGCCGGTGTCCGGCTAAAAAAGGATGATAAAATGGCCGATGCATCCAGTATCATTGATATATTAACCCTGGCATGCGAGAAGGGAACAAAAATAACGATTATCATTGAGGATTTGGCGGATATCAACATTTTAGACGCCATTGTCGATCTCGTTGATAGCGGATTTGGGGAATAAGCATAAATGTTGGAACCAGTTGTTGAAGAAAAAACGCTTAAAGGCATCAGTGCATCACCCGGTATTTGCATCGGAAAGGCCTATCTGGTGTATAAAGAAGGGGTGGATGTCGTAAAAAAGTATTTTCTCAAAGGGGAAAAAATAAAGGGTGAGGTGAATCGTTTCAATGCTGCCGTAAAAAAAGCAAAAGATGAAATCCGCACCATCATCGAAAACAGCCCGGAAGAACTGCAACGGGCCCATATTCTTGAAACCCACCTGGCAATGCTGAATGATAAAATGCTATATGGAAAAACCATTGAAATCATTGAAACGGAGGGTGTCAACGCCGAATGGGCGCTTAAAAAGGTCGTGTCAAATTTAAATTCGATTTTTCAGAATATGGTCGACTCCTATCTGAAGGAACGGGCCTTGGACGTGGTCCATGTATCGGACAGCATCATGCGCAACCTGGTGGGGGTTGAATCCGAAGATATCGCTGCCATTGATAAACGGGTCATCCTGGTATCGGACGATCTGTCTCCGGCGGACACCAGTCGAATAAACCTGGCACGAATTATGGGTTTTATAACCAATCGCGGCGGAAAAACCTCCCATACCGGGATCATGGCCCAGGCCCTTGAAATCCCGGCCATCGTCGGTCTGGTCAATGCAACCACCGTAATCAAAAACGAAGATCTCATCATCGTCGATGGAGGTACCGGCAAGGTTATCGTCAACCCCAGCGAACAGTCTCTGGTAGAATATGAAGTACGGAAAGTTCAATATGAAGATTTCAAGGTGGGTATCACCCAGGATAGCCATCTTAAAGCGGAAACAACCGATGGTGTCCAACTGGAGGTAATGGCAAATATTGAGCTACCGGAGGAAGTTTTCGCGGTGAAGGACTATGGAGGGGACGGTATCGGTCTTTATCGCACGGAATTTCAATATATGAATCGCCCAGAATTTCCAAGCGAGCAAGAACTATTTGACAAGTACCGGGATGTGGTCGAGGTCATGGCCCCCAAATCCGTCACCATTCGCACCTTGGACATAAATGGCGACAAGGCGCTAGCCAATCACAGCAGCTACAGCGAAATCAATCCGGCCCTCGGACTTCGCGCCATACGGTATTGTTTGAGAAAACCGGATGTGTTTAGGACCCAGCTTCGTGCGATTTTAAGGGCGGCCGCCTTCGGCAGCGTCCGTATATTGTTTCCCATGATATCAGCCTATTTCGAAATTTGTAAGGCCAAAAAGTTATTGGACCAGGCCGCTGAATCGCTTGAAAAAGAAGGTCTGTCTTATAACCGCGAGATTGACATCGGAATCATGATCGAAGTTCCCTCGGCAGCGGTTATAGCGGATTTATTGGCGGAAAAAGTCGATTTTTTCAGTATCGGCACAAACGATCTTATCCAGTATACCCTGGCGATCGACAGGGGCAATCGACATGTGGCCGATCTTTATCAACCCCTGGATCCGGCGATTATCCGCATGATCAAACATGTGGCGGATGTGTCCAAGGACAAAGGCATCGGCTTGTTCATATGCGGCGAGATGGCGGCCACGCCCCATCACATCCCGCTGCTGCTTGGCATGGGCATGGATGAGTTGAGTATGAACCCGCAATCAATTCCGCAGATCAAACGGGTAATTCGCTCTCTGAACGTCAAAGATGCCCAGTCATTCGTCCGGGAAGCCTTGACAATGAGAACCGCCAGAGGGGTTTTCGAATTGTCGAGGGATGCATTCGGTGACATGCTTTCGGAAGTGACGTTCTCCTGATAGGCGCGGTTGGATGCGGGCTGCCAGCTACGGGTTATGGATTGCGATGGATACTGGATAGGTTTATCGATTTACTGATAAGTTCATTATTGTTTAGACATGGATTCACCGCCCGCTTCGCTCGAGTCGCAAAGATCGCAGAGAAGCTTTTCTGTAACTTTCTGCTGAGCCCCGCTAATAAACAGCGGGATGCGAGCAAGGGCAGAAAGCTAAAAATACAAGCCCTTCGGACAATAGAATTGCGAGCTATTTTCAACCCGTCACGCATAGGCAATTGCATGCATTTGAATCGGATTGTCCTTTATGTTTGCCGTCCTTCCTGTCCGCCGATTTTTTGGGAGGATCAACGGCAAACATTAAATAGGCATACTCTGCGCACTTTGCGGCCCTGCGGTGAACTATTGCTGTTATTTAAAACAAAATGGAAAAAAGTCATAAAAAAGTAGTCGCCCTGAACCGCAGGGCCCGGTACGATTATTTCATTGAAGATAAATTCGAAGCCGGAATGGTGCTTAAAGGAACCGAGGTGAAGTCAGCTAGACTCGGCAAGGTCAACCTCAAGGATTCCTATGCCAGAATCGACGATGGCGAGGTGTTTGTCTATCAGATCCACATCGGACCCTACCCGTTTGCCTACTATGGAAATCATGACCCCCTGAGAAAGCGAAAGCTTTTAATGCACCGGCAGGAAATCAAGCGGCTTTACAGCAAGGTCAACGAAAAAGGTCATTCCCTAATACCCTTAAAAATGTATTTTAAAGGCGGCAAGATCAAATTGTCACTGGGGCTGGCAAAAGGAAAACGAAAATACGACAAGCGCGAAGCCATCAAGCGCCGCGACGAAAAAAGGGATCTCGACCGCGCGCGCAAAGAATACGGATAAATCCTTGACAAAACGCCCGAATTTGCTTACTTTCAACCATAATTGCTCTTTCACATATCCCTTCAAAAAGATCAGATTCCAAATCCGATTTGTTTTGTAATTTGGTACTTGTGATTTGGAATTTCCCACCTGTGGGTTTTGGGGGCGAAACGGCTTCGACGGGGATAAAGAAGCTTAGACTGCATACCGAGCTCCTGTCGGCTCGTTAAAATGACGGGACCTAAACATAATCGCAGATGATTATGAATATGCTCTGGCTGCATAAATAGCCAGCGCTCTGCCGGGTTAATCCTGCGGATCCGGCAAGAGCGTCGACTAGCGGGATAGTTGGTACCGGCTGCCCGTAACGGTACCGGCGAAACTTTAGCGGGATAGCCGGTTGAGTATCCAGCCTGGAGGAGACTTAAACGGCGAAATCTAAAGTTCAGGATAAGTATGTAGATGTTTAAGTGGAATGTTTTCGGACGCGGGTTCGACTCCCGCCGCCTCCACCATGCTTCGCCGTAAAGGCTACGCATGGCAGGCCACGAAAAAATATGTATCAACTCAAATAATACGAAATCCCTCAGAATGCGACGAAATCCCTCAGAATGCGAAGCATGCCCTGCGTAGTTCGTTAGAACGAAGCGGGGCTAACTTCAATGATAGCAATTCATTTAAAAACCCCGTATTCTGGAATTTGGCCAAAATACGGGGTTTTTCATTGCCTCAACAAGAAACCATCAACGCATTCATCAAGACGTAACGTAAACAGCATGTTACCGTTCGGGGATGTTGTTGAAAAAGCATATAAAATTACTTAACTATAGTTTATTATATAAAATTATAGTTGACAAAGATTAACTATAGTTATATTGTCTGGGGGGATTAAAACCGCGAAAATGGAGATTCTGTTATGCGGCCAATTGTTTCAGAACAGGATTTTTTACGTTATCCATTGAATGAATTGTTCGGCACCCGAGCCCATGTAAGACTGCTCAGGGTCATGGCAAATCAAGTTGATGGCCCGCTTGCCGCGTCGGATGCCGCCAAACGTGCCGGATTGACGGTGCCCGGCGCCCAAAAAGCACTTGGCAGACTTTTACGGTCGGGGTTCATCTCTCGCGTGGGTGGCGGTCGAAAACACCAGTATGAAATTCGGTTTTCGGACAGGCTCATGCAGATCGTATTAGCGCTGTTTCAGGCGGAAAAGGATCGACATGAACAACTGATCAGTAAAATTAAAACAGAAGTTGAGAACCTTAAACCCTATCCCTATGCAGCATGGATTCAAGCGCCCCCCAAAGAAGTTGGGGAGCCACTTACATTAGGATTGTTACATGAAACCCGGCATCTGACGAATTGCGTTCAACAATTGAGGGCAAGGCTCAACCTGGTGGAAAATGATTTCGATCTAACGATTGAAGTTGAGGGTTATACAAAAGCGGATATTTTCGATCATACGCATGATGAGGTTACCGTTCTGTATGGAGTCTTGCCATCAACGAATAGCCCTACACGACGGCATGCAACCCCACTGACACACAAAGAAAAGAATCGACGGTTGGACGCAATCTCGCGTAAGTTGGCTAAAGCCATCGAACAGGATTCTTCGCTCTTGGTGCGGGCAAAAGCGCATATCGATCGTTTGCTAAAAGAAGATCCAGGAACGGCCACCAAAGATTTAATGGAATGGCGTGACATCCTCGATTTGTACTCCCTACAGCGTCTGTCCAGGTTTTTCACCTCCTCCAGTGAACGAGCCAATCGTCTGCGCCAAAGCAACCCTTTTTTTGCCGTTTTAAACGCTGATGAACGGTCTCGGCTGACCCATGATATGGAGAGTAACAATGACACGTGATCAGCTTGAACACGCAATCCGGGCAGCCTGTGATGTCTCAGAAGATACCGAGTTGTGGATATTCGGATCTCAAGCAATTCTGGGAGAATTTCCAGACGCGCCGAAAAGTCTTCGTGCATCTATCGAAGTGGATGTCCAGCCAAAGAATCGACCTGAAAGAACCGATGATGTCGATGGTTCCCTGGGAGAGTTGTCTATTTTCCATCAAACGCATGGCTTCTATGTGCATGGAATATCCATTGAATCTGCAAAACTTCCTGACGGTTGGGAACAGAGAACGGTATCAGTCAGTGATCCGATCTCGACACGGGGCAAGACCGGTTTATGTGTTCAGGCGCACGATCTTGCTGCCAGCAAGCTTGCTGCCTACAGGGAAAAGGATAAAGAATTTGTCCGTCAGCTTCTTATCGAGAAAATGATCGATGCAAACATCCTTATGGAGAGAATAAGCGCACTTGATTTGAAAGAACAGTTGCGAAAGCGTCTTCATTATTGGCTTAAAATAACCGCAGAAGAATTGTACGGTTCAGAATAGCCAGTAAAACCCAGTGTGGGTCACATGTGGGTCAGATCCTCGCAAACCCGGGCCATTCGTGGCAGAACATAGGTTCGATTCCCGCCGCCTCCACCATGCTTCGCCGTAAAGGCTACGCATGGCAGGCCACGAAAAAATATGTATCAACTCAAATAATACGAAATCCCTCAGAATGCGA
>CALZJV010000184.1 GCA_945787595.1 uncultured Desulfobacterales bacterium
GTCCGGCATGAAAGGCGACGCTCAGCCATTGAGTCAGCGTACCGGATCCAACTGCAATCAATGTAAGTTAATGTGAATAACTAATGTGACAAAGTAGAATTATACATTCGACATTAGTCACTCGTCATTCCATAAGAGGGAAAACCAATGAAAATTGCGGTTGTGGGCGCAGGTGCCATGGGCAGCCTCTTTGGCGCCCTGCTGGCCGAAGCCGGAAATGAAGTCTGGCTCTACGATATGTGGCTCGAACATGTGCAAAGCATAAATCAAGCTGGATTGCGACTTGAATGGGAAGGCAACACCCGCACGGTTGATATCAGGGCAACCGCCGATCCACAGCAAATTGGACGATCTGAGCTAGTCATTATTTTCGTAAAATCATCCTGCACGAACTTAGCGGCGGAAACCGCGCTTAATTTCGTCGGTTGCGACGGCTGTGTGATGACCCTGCAAAACGGAATGGGCAACGCCGATGTCATCGCCGAATTTATCGAACCGGAACGGATACTGGCCGGTACGACCTCCCATGGGGCCACCTTGCTCGGTCCGGGAAGCATCCGTCATGCCGGCTGCGGGCCAACAACCATTGGCGCATGGTCTCAAACTGAAGACGGACTGCAGCGCGCAGGACAATTGGCAGAGTTTTTCAACCGGGCGGGAATCAAGACCGAATCCGTGGCAGATGTGCGCAGGGTGGTTTGGAACAAGCTTCTGATCAATATCGGCATTAACGCCATCACCGCTCTGACCCACATCAAAAACGGTCAAATCCTTGATTTGGAGATTACGCGGGAACTTAGCCGAGCCGCTGTTGAGGAGGCCATCAGCATCGCACGAGCCGAGAATATCAAAGTTGACGATGACGCGCTGGATCGCGTATTCAAAGTGGCCGAAGCCACCGCCATCAATCGGTCATCCATGGGACAGGATGTGGACAATCGACGGCAGACGGAAATTGCAGCTATCAACGGCTTTATCGTTCGCGAGGCCAAGCGGCTTGGCCTGCAGACACCGGTGAATTTTACGCTGACGGCACTGGTACAGACATTGGAATACCATTACAAATAGTATTTTGTAGAATCTGCTGCTACCGAGCAGCCAATAGATTACCGGAATATATAAATTACAAATTTCAAACAAATTCCAATGACCAAAATCCAAATTTCCAAACATAAAAAACGGGGCGTTCAAAACGCCCTGTTTTGGTCATTGTAGATTGAAATTTGAGATTTATTCAAAATCGAAAACCTGGTCCTCAGGGCCAGGTCAGAGGTGATCGGCTCTGCCATAGATCAAATCTGTTCAAGGCTTCAGGTGTCAGGTTTCAGGTGTCAGTAAATACCGAATCCTGAAACCTGAAAACTGATTTGGTTGCAACTGAAGATCGACACCGGTGAAAGAAAGCCCANNNCCATATCACCCCTCTCTCCGAGCTGTAGGCTCTTAGGCTCTACGAGCCGGAAGCCGGGGTGGACCAAAGCCGGGCCCTCTGGACCCGGATCTTTACTTGGCCCAATTTTAAGATCAGGTGGTGCTTGGATATTGAGATTTTGTGTACTGTAAACTGCCTTTACCTGTAAAAATTAAGGAGGATCAACAATGGCTGATAAAAAAGTAACAATCTTGGATGTTCAGCAGGCAAAGGATGAAGCTCGCAAACTGGTCATGATGACCGCTTATGACTACCCATTCGGTCTGATGGCCGACGAGGCCGGTGTCGACATCGTCCTGGTGGGCGACTCACTCGGGATGGTGGTGATGGGTCTGGAAGGGACCGTCGAGGTCAGCATGGAGCACATGA
The DNA here is from genome assembly GCA_945787595.1 of uncultured Desulfobacterales bacterium. The sequence goes on from CALZJV010000184.1 coordinate 1,802, forward strand.
TTCACCACATTAAGGCGGTCGTGCGGGGTTGCAGAAACCCCTTGATTGTCGGCGACATGCCGTTTATGAGTTACAACACCGCCATCAGGGATGCCATTCAAAACGCCGGCCGGCTGATGAAGGAAGGCGGCTGTGAGGTCATCAAGTTGGAGGGCGGCGTTGACTTCGCGCCCACCATCCAGGCAATCGTCAAGGCCGGTATACCGGTACAGGGTCATATCGGGTTGACACCACAGACGGCCAGCGCTCTGGGCGGCTTCAAAATGCAAGGGCGGGATGCGACGGCTGCCAAACAGATTATCGATGATGCCAAGGCCCTGGAGGATGCCGGTGTGTTCTCGATGATTCTGGAAGCGGTGCCCGCTCCCCTTGGCAAGCTGGTGGCCGAAGCGGTAAATGTGCCGGTTATCGGTATCGGAGCCGGGCCGGATGTGGACGGCCAGGTTCTGGTTACCCACGATATGGTTGGATTATTCGACAAATTCATACCCAAATTTGTCAAACAATATACCCAGATAAGACCCATTATTCTGGAAGCACTCGGCGCCTATAAAAAGGAAGTTCAGGACAAGGAATTCCCTGGGCCGGAGCACTCCTTTAAAATGCCCGATGAAGCATTGGCGCAACTCAATAAGATGATTGAGTAGATAACATATCTTATTCACCGCAGAGTCGCAAAGTGCGCAGAGAAAAGTTGTTTTATGTTTGCCGCAGAAAGTTAAGAGAAAATTTTCTCTGCGATCTCTGCGACTCGAGCGAAGCGGGCGGTGAATCCATGTCTAATGATTTATGATCGGCTTAGTAGCTCTTAGAGGACCCGTTTCGGGCAATTTTTACCATCCCGGCAAACCTCTATCCGAAGATCTCCCCGACCCTGTCGACGATATGCACGCCAATGGGGATGGCCGAGGTGGCGGCCGGGGACGGCGCATTACACACATGGAAGGTTCGTTTGGTGTTTACAAATAAGAAATCATGAATCAGGGTGCCGTCCTTTGCGACTGCCTGGGCGCGCACCCCGGCCGGATAGGGTGTCAAATCACTTAATTTAACCTGGGAGCAATATTTTCGAACAAGTTCCAGATATCCGCGCTTAAATATTGAATTTTTAAATTCGGCTAAACCCGCTCTCAGGTTCTGCTGCATAACCTTCCAGAATCCGCTAAATGCCGCCATTTCTTTGATGTCGCCAAAGCTCACATCTGTTTTATTGTATCCTTCTCTTTTGAAGCCCAAAACTGCATTGGGTCCGACCGTGACGGTACCGTCGATCATGCGGGTTAAATGGACGCCTAAAAAGGGCATTTGCGGGTCCGGTATGGGGTAAATCAGATGGTTAATAATATTGCTTTTTTCCGGCGGCAACCGAAAATATTCGCCGCGAAAGGGGATGATCTGGAAATCAGGCTGGATGCCCAGCATTTTCACCAGGCGATCCGCCATCAACCCCGAGCAGGCAATCAGATAGCGCGTGTTGAATTCTTCGGTAGATGTGCGAACACGAATTCCGCTGTCTTTTTCCTCCAGGCCCAGAACTTCACAGTCGAGTCTTACCCGGCCGCCATGGCTTTTGAATAATTCCGCCATTGTATCTGTGACTTTGCGATAATCGACAATACCCGTTTGGGGTACGAAAAACGCCCCCAGGCCGGAAATATTCGGTTCCCGCGCTTTTAATTGCTCCCGGTTGAGCCAGTCCACCTCAATCCGATTCTCCCCGGCGCGTTCAAACAGCTTCTCCATCAAGCTATATTCGTTTTGGTCGGTGGCCACCAGCAGTTTGCCACACTGTTCATAAGGGATATCGTGCTCAAGACAGAATTTGATGGTGGCTTGATTGCCGCGGCGGCAAAAATCCGCTTTTAAACTGCCTGGCTGGTAATAGACGCCGGCGTGAATCACCCCGCTGTTGTGTCCGGTCTGGTGCCCGGCAAAATGGGACTCTTTTTCCAGTACCAGGATTTGTTGATCCGGATAACGCTGCAACAGGTGCCAAGCCGTGGATATTCCGACAATACCACCCCCAACGATGAGATAGTCATAGGTCATGAGATTTCTTTCAGGGCCTCTTCCATGATGGAAAGGCCTTTTTCCAACTGCTCATCTGTAATGACAAAGGGTGCCAGGATCCGGACAACATTGCCGTAGCTTCCGCAGACCAGAATCAGCAGCCCTTTTTCAAGGCAATGAGCAGCCATTTGTTTGGCTTCATCCGCCGCCGGCTCTTTGTTTGCGCCTTTGACGAATTCCAGGCCCAGCATGGCACCCAATCCTCTGATTTCTCCAATAATATCAAATTCTTTCTGCCACTTTTCAAAGCAGGCCTGTAGCTTTTCGCCCAGGGCAACCGATTTTTCCAGCATATTTTCTTCTTCAAAAGCTTCCAACACAGCCAAGCCGGCGGCACAGGCCACCGGGTTCCCGCCATAGGTGCCTCCCAGGCCCCAGGCATGAACCGCATCCATTATCTCCTGTCTGCCGACAACGGCCGCCAGCGGCATACCGGCTGCCAGGCTTTTGGCCACTATGACCAGATCAGGCTCGACACCCCAATGTTCGATGGCAAACATCTTCCCGGTACGTCCCATGCCACTTTGGATTTCATCCGACACAAAAAGGATGCCGTTGTCACGACAGATCTTCGCAAGTTCCTGAAAATATCCCGCTGGCGGTACGATAAACCCACCTTCGCCCTGAACCGGTTCTACCACCACTGCTGCCACGGCTTCCGGATTTACATGCTTAATGAAGGCGTCGTGAAGCGAGTCGGCACCCGCAACATCACCAAATGGTATCCGGTAGACCTCCGGAGCAAATGGACCAAAACCGAATTTGTATGGTTTGACCTTACTGGTCATGGTCATTGTCAGCAGGGTGCGACCGTGGTAGGCGTTTTCAAAGACGATAATAGCCGGCCGCTTGGTATAGTAACGGGCTATTTTGACTGCGTTCTCCACCGCTTCAGCGCCACAATTCAAAAAAACCGCTCGTTTGGGAAAATCACCCGGAGTGATGCGGCAGAGCTTTTGCGCCAGTTTCACCGCGGGTTCATAAGGATTTACCATAAAACAGGTATGAGTGAATTTTTCTGCCTGGTTTTTGATCGCGGCGACCACCTTCGGGTGACTGTGGCCAATATTCATCACGGCGATACCACCGGCGAAATCGATGTACTCGCGACCTTCAACATCCCGTAAAATGGCTCCTTGGGCCGACCCGATAAAATTTGTTGTGACACTGGCCACCCCTTCTGAAATGACCTTTGACCTTTGTTGATTCAGTTGTTCGTTCGTAAATTGGCTCATGTTCTCTCCTTTTTGGGTTACAGGATTCGATTTTAGGTTTGTCAATTCAGATAATGCGGCACCGATTTGTCGGCCTGCCAAGGACCACTGCATCATATTCGGTACTGTTGGTTGAAACTGGGGAAATCCCTTTAAACGCTCCAGTAGCCAACATCAGCTACCGAGGGTCGAGACCATGACTGCTTTGATCGTATGAATGCGGTTCTCTGCCTCATCGAAAACAACTGAGGACGGTGACTCGAACACTTCTTCGGTCACTTCCATGGCGTCCAGTCCAAACTTCTGATAAATTTCTTCGCCGATGGTGGTATCCCGATTGTGGAAAGCCGGTAGGCAATGCAAAAATTTGACATTGGGGTTGCCGGTTTTTTCGATGACGGCTGCATTGATCTGGTAGGGTTGAAGCAGCTCGATACGTTCTTTCCAGACTTCCTCCGATTCCCCCATGGAAACCCACACGTCCGTGCACAGAAAATCACAACCCTTGAGACCTTTGTCCGGATCATCGTTGACAGTGATTTTAGCACCGGTTTCCTTGGCAATTTTCCCAGCCTTGACAACCAGTTCCGGATTGGGTTGGAGGCTTTTGGGAGCTATGGAATGAAAATCCATGCCCATCCTGGCAGCCCCCACCAGTAGTGAATTGCCCATGTTGTTTCTGGCATCGCCCAGGTAGACAAGCTTGACCTGTCTCAAGGGTTTGTCGCAGTGTTCCATCATCGTCAACAAATCCGCCAGCACCTGAGTTGGGTGAAACTCATTGGTCAGTCCATTCCAGACCGGGACCCCGGCGTATTGGGCCAGTTCTTCCACGATATCCTGGCCGAAACCCCGGTACTCGATGCCATCATACATCCGTCCGAGCACCCGGGCAGTATCCTTCATGGTTTCTTTGGTACCCATCTGTGAACCACTCGGGCCCAGATAGGTTACATGGGCACCCTGATCGTAGGCGGCCACTTCAAAAGCACAGCGGGTGCGAGTGGAGGATTTTTCGAAAATAAGGGCGATATTTTTTCCCTGCAACCGCTGCCGTTCGACGCCACTGTATTTGGCCTTCTTCAAATCAGCCGAGAGGTCCAGCAAAAATTTGATTTCCCTGGTCGAGAAATCGAGCAATTTTAAAAAATGCCTATTTTTTAGATTGAATGCCATCTCCTTTCCTCCTGATTTATACAGATCAATTAAAACCCTTCCACCTGTTTCGGAAAATAATCCTCACAGCTTCCAGCCCGGTAAACATCTGCGGTGGCGCAGTGCAGACCGCCGCCGAAGGCACTCACATCGATAAACGGCACCGGAATGACTTCGAAACCGAGCTTGTCAAACTGGTCCATCTGCTTTTTTTCCTGCGCATCGACACAGACGGTCTTGGGGTCCAGCATGAGCGTGTTCATCGAAAGCCACTTGCTGCAAAACGACAGGGGCGGATAGTCGTCCAGAGCAGGCTCGGCGCATTCCACGATTTCCCACCCATTCTTTTCGAAGAAATCAATCATTTTAGGTGCCAGGGGTTTGCGGACAGGATTGCTCAGGGCCAAACCCGGACGCAGCAGCACAAATGTCGCATCGATATGGATCGGATTGGTTTCATAAAACCAGATTGAATGTAATCGATGGTCCGGAAAATGACGGCGCAGCCAGTCAAGTCCGGCCTTGTTGGTTACCGATGAATGATATACGAACAAATCTTTTCCGGCTCGTGAAATATCAGCTGCATCGAAGCAGGGTTCTTTTTCAGTCAAGACCCAATCCCGGTTGTTGATGGCCTGGTCCTTTTCCTCTTTGCTCTTCTTCTTCCAATTATTCCAGTAGTCATCCTTGTAGGTACCTTCGCAGAGTCGGGGTTTGGGCGCCGCTTCCCATCTGAAATTGGGGTCCTCCTTAAAATACTGTTCCAGCAGGGGACGATAACACAGATACTCATACCAACGACTACGCTGAGACATAGTGGCCTCGAGAATTTCATTACCGACGGTTAACAGCACATCCCGCGGCGGCATGCAGCCGAACATGGAATCCTGGTACCAATCGGGAGTCTGAACCTTCCGGCTGAAATCCATCGGAGTGGGACGATCTACGCGAATTCCCCGGCCTTCGAGAAGCTTCGCGAAGTTGTCCAGCTGATCACTGGCTTTTTCCTCCATCTCTTTGGGTAGCGGGCCATATGTCCCCAAGGGAAATCCGTGTTTGGGCCAGTCGCGCGCAATAGCAGGCTCAGGGGCTGTTACCATAGTCCCGTCGGCACGGCCAACGATGACATGTTTAAGGGGGTCCCACTCATTCCAGGAATTTACAATGGTCTTCTTTGCGGTCATATTTCCCTCCAAAAATAGATTTGTTGCAATCATAATCGTCTGAAAAACTCAGCGACAAAACGAGAAACAGAAATTTGATACAGAAATGAATCAATAGAAAAAGAATGAAAACAGGTTAGAATTACAATTTGCATATCTTGCGGAAATGATGACCGTGAATGGCCAATGTTATCGCCAGCGGCAAGAGCTTCGGGCAGCGCAAAAGCGTCCACACGAGCAGGTTCCAGTACTGTATTCTCTCTTTACCAAAAATTCCGATTCTGATCGAGGTGCGAAAAACCGCCAGAAAGCGCTGGAAGTCCACCGGGATAGAAATCTTGGGGGCCTTATACTCCCGTAAAAATGTTTTTACACGGCGGTAATAGGGCCGTGGCCGATAGATATTGTTTAAAATCTTTTGATACCCTTTGAGCAGCTGGTTCAGATCCATTTTCGGTATTATGTTTGTGGTGCCGTCCACGTTGTCTCCGGAAACCAAACCCTGGAGCCGGCCCTCTTTTTTTAAACGTTCATACAGTTTGGTGCCCGGGGGCGCTTGAAGCAGCCCCACCATGGCGGTTACGATGCCGCTTTTTTGAATAAAATCTATTTGTCGCTGAAAGATTGAGGGGCCATCGGAGTCGAAGCCGACGATAAATCCGCCCTGTACCTGCAGACCTGTGCGCTGGATACGTTTAACGCTATCGATCAGGTTGCGATTTTTATTCTGTTTTTTATTGCATCCTGCCAGACCCTCTTCGTCGGGGGTTTCGATCCCGATAAAAACGGTATCAAATCCGGCTTCCACCATGGTCTTCATCAGTTCCTGATTGTCGGCCAGGTTAATGGAGGCCTCCGTGTTGAATAAAAACCCCTTTTTCTCTTTGCGCCATTCAATCAAGGCCGGCAAGAGCTGGGTCAGCAGATATTTTTTGTTACCGATAAAATTGTCATCTACAAAGAAAACCTGCCCGCGCCAGCCCATACTATAGAGACTGTCCAACTCGGCGATGATTTGGGCAGTGGATTTAATACGTACCCGGTGACCCAGCAGGGTGGTAACATTACAAAAATCGCAATTGAACGGACAGCCCCGAGAAAACTGAATGCTCATCGAGGCATAGTGCTTCAGGTTGATAAGTCGCCACATGGGAGTGGGTGTTTGCCCCATGTCGGCAAACTCATGGGTATCATAAATACGCTGGGCGCATCCGCGCCTAAAATCCGCCAGAAAAGAGGGAAGGGTAAGCTCTGCTTCATTGAGCACAAAATGATCCACCTCGTCAAACAGCTCATATTCAGCCGTGAAAAGAGGGCCTCCCGCCACCACTCTGACGCCGGCTTTTTTGCATCTGGTGATGGTTTGACGCGCCGACTTCCTTTGAACTACCATGGCGCTGATATAGGCGTAATCGGCCCATGCCAGATCTTTTTCAGTGAGCTTGGCTACATTCAAATCAACAACACGTTTGTCCCATTCTTCCGGAAGCATGGACCCCACGGTCAGCAACCCCAGGGGGGGGAAGGCAGATTTCTTGTGAATAAATTTAAGCGAGTGTCTGAAACTCCAGAAGGTATCCGGGAAAGAAGGGTATATCAGCAAAGCTTTCATGGGACCGCCTTTTTATATCGCAGCTAATTGGCATCAGGATGTTTGAATACGCGGAATCGGATGAAACCTTATAACAGAATTCAAAAAAAATATATACTGTTTTCTTGTGATATTCGTTTACAGGGCTAAATATAAGAACGCAAGGTTCTCAACCCCAGGGCCACGTCATATAAACAGATAACTAGTTGGAGTTACATAACTTATAATATTAGGCAAAATCATGGAAATTCCGAGCATCAAATACCAAATCCCAAACAATTCCCAAGGATCGAAACTAAAAAATTCAAAACATGCAAATCGGCCATCAAACAATAAATAAGTCACCAGAATGTTTGGGTCATTGGACTTTCGAATTTGGATATTGTTTGCAATTTGGGTATTGGGATTTGAGATATTAGGTCTATAATGGTGGTAGTGAATTGCTTCAATCTTCTGGGCTATTATCAACTTTGGCGTTTCCCTGACCTCAACCCGATATGCGTTGACAACCGACAGTGTTTACTCTATATTATTTTGCAAAGCTAAGGGCTAAATTTTAGCGCTATTGAGCGAAAATTGTCAACGATATCTGTAGTTGAAGAAGAAAGCCGATTATTTATTCTCATCCGTGAATTTCAAAGTTTGTTGAACGCTTTTTATACCATACGAAGATTCTGAAGGAACCAACGACCTTTAATTGGTTTTGGTTCAATCGAGGTGGAAAAATTCAAGCAGGTAGAACCTTGGATCCGCAAAAATCAGCAAGCAATGAAGAAAATGCTTCCCTGAGGAAATTCAATACAGATCTTCATATTCACACCTGCCTTTCGCCTTGCTCCGACTGGGAAATGAGTCCCAAAAACATTGTCGATAAAAGTGTCGATAAACAGCTGGATATCATTGCCATCTGTGATCATAATTCAGCGGAAAATGTTCAAGCGGCGATACGTTTGGGAGAAAAGCTGGGGCTTTGCGTTCTTCCGGGGATGGAAATCTGTACCAGAGAGGAAGTCCACATTTTGGGACTTTTTCGCGCCGTTGAGCAGGCCCGGGTCATGCAGGAATTCGTCTATGCGCAACTGCCTGGCGAAAACCAGACCGAGTTGTTCGGACATCAGGTGATAGTCAACGAAAAAGATGAGGTATGTGGAGAGGTTTCGAAGTTGCTGATTGGGGCTTCCCGATTGAGTCTGCAGGACATTGTCGATAAGATTCATAAGCTTGGGGGATTAAGTATCGCCTCTCATGTTGACCGGCCGTCCTTCGGCATCATCGGCCAACTTGGGTTTATTCCGGCGGATTTATCACTCGATGGATTGGAAGTTTCGTATCGGGTACCGCTCAAGGAAGTCCGCAAAAAGGTTCCCGGCACAATGAATTTTCCCTGCATCTCATCCTCAGACGCCCACTTCCTGGATGATATCGGTAAGGTAAAAACTGTTTTTACTCTGGCAGCACCCACTTTTGATGAGATCCACTTGGCTTTTAAAGGTAAGGATGGTAGAAGGATTGAAACCTGAATGCGGGAAATCGTCCGTCACGTTTTAATAGCCACAGAGTAGGGCTCAGCGGCCAGGGTGATTTAGCATAGTCCGGATGGAGTTTATCCTATATTGAGATTTAAGATTTTATTCACCGCAGAGTCGCAAAGTGCGCAGAGAATATTTGTTTTATGTTTGCCGTTGAGAGGACGACAAACCTAAAGGACAATCCGCCCGAACGCAAGAAATTACTGATGCATGACGGAGTGAAAATAGCAGGCGATCCTATAGTTCGAAGGGCATGTGTTTTTAAGTTTCTGCCCTTGCTCGCATCCCGCTGCTTTTTAGCAGGGCTCAGCAGAAAGTTAAAAGAAAAGTCCCTCTGCGATCTCTGCGACTCGAGCGAAGCGGGCGGTGAATCCATGTCAAAACAATAATAAACTCATTGGTAATTCAAGTAAGGAAAAGGGGGTAGAGATGACAGATCTCGACTTTCTGCGAAATGTTGAGGTGTTTAACGGCCTGGACGACGGTAAGCTTGACGCAATTCGGGACTATTGCCAGGAAAAGGAATTCCGACAAAATGAGAAACTCTTCAGTGAAGGAGAGGACGCTACCTGCTTGTGGATTGTGCGAAAAGGACAGGTTGACCTACGTTTTGATTTGCCGGATCGTCCCACTTCGACAAAAAACACCATCTCGTCGATCTTCAAATTTATGACTTTCGGTTGGTCAAGTCTGGTGGCGCCGAACAAATACAGATTGTCGGCTTACTGTGCTACCGGAGATTGCAAAGTAATTCAGATTGAGAAGGAGAATTTACTTAATACCTTTGGAGCGGATTCTCAAATCGGTTATGTGGTCATGTCGAATCTGGTCAAAATTATTGGGGAACGTTTCAACCAATTGCAGGATTTAGCCTGGACATCCTCCTATGCTGGCATTCAGATTACCGTGCATCTGGCAACCTGCGGTATCGTTGCCGGTGCCCGTGAAGTAATGAGCGCTCTAATGGATGAATTGGCCCGTGCCGACCGGCCGCACATCCGGATTAAAAACGGCGGGTGCATCGGGAAGTGCCGCACCGAACCAAACGTGACGGTGGAGATAGAAGGTGAAGATCCAGTGATTTACCAGAAAATGAACCCTGATAAAATGCGAAAGGTTTTCGAGAAACATATCCTTGCGGGTGAAGTTCTGACTGATTATAACAAGTAAATCGCCGTAAAAAATACCGTGATACCAATTAATTGTAGAAATTTTGATACATCGCAATCCTCATTGTGTTAGGATTGTGTTTGAATCGTTTTATCCGATTCAAAGGAGAGCATCATGATAAGTTTAGATTTTTTTAAAAATGTTGAAATCTTCCAGGGCCTAAACAATGAACAGCTTGCTGAAATCATAAAATGCGGTGAAGAGGAGGAGTTTCAGCATGAAACCAGGCTTTTTGAGAAAGGAGAAAAGGCTGCCTATCTCTGGATAGTCGGTGAGGGCCAGGTGGATTTGCGGTTTGATTTTCCGGGACTCGCTTCATCTGAAGAAAATACCATATCCTCCATATCTGAAGCGGGTGCCTTCGGATGGTCAAGCATTGTACCGCCAAACAAATATAGACTTTCAGGATACAGTTCCGCTGCCGGGTGTAAATTAGTCAAGGTCGAAAGAGAAAGTCTTTTAAAGCTTTTCGAGGAAGATCCGGATATCGGGTATGTGGTGATGTCGAACTTGGCGACTCTTGTCGGAGGAAGGTTTCACAGTTTACAGGAAGAGGTCGCCCGTCGCAGAGGACAGGATATTATGGGCGGCTGGTAGCTGGGGTGGCGCCTCGTGTGAAACTTCGTATGAGATTACGCCAAACCTGAGCAGTGACTCCTCCAGGCAGGCGAAAAGCCTTGAACGTCGAACATCGAACGCCCAACATCGAACATCGAATATTGATGACGCTACGCTTTGTCGATTTTATTACCAGCGAAACGCAGAAATAAGAGGTGCAGATTCGCTGCCGGCTCTTGTAGCCACTTCGGCCGAGAAGGCTTACTCTGTTCTTATTTTTAAATTGACAGAATACATTATTCGACGTTGGACGTTCGATGTTCGATGTTGGGCGTTCATTTTTTTGTTGAGCCCATATAGGAAAATTCTACAATAAGTTTCTTCCACCATCAGACTGGACGCTCGCGGCCGAGGCGGCGCTCGTATGAGACTTTATCATCGAAATGTTTCGTCCGTTGCACTTGAGATTACAATACCCTTTCTATCAATTCGCTTAGCAACCTCACTCCGAAACCCGTACCTCCGGGACCGCAGTAAGCACTTTCCGTTTTAAGATAAGCCGGACCGGCGATGTCGATATGTGCCCAGCGGGTATCGGCAGCAAACTCCGAAAGAAAGAGTGCCGCAGTAATGGCACCGCCTGCGCGGGTGTTGCCGATGTTGTTCATATCCGCAAAATCGCTTTTCAGCAGTTCTTTATAATCTTCGGGCAGGGGCATCCGCCAGCAGCGCTCATGGGTTTTATCTCCGGAAGCAACAATACCGGCGGCCAGATCGTCGTCATTGGAAAATACGCCGGCAATCTTGTCCCCCAAGGCAACGACACAGGCCCCCGTTAAGGTTGCCAGATCGATGAGCAATTGCGGCTTGTATCTTTTGACCACGTACGATATCGCATCAATTAGAATCAGCCGTCCTTCCGCATCGGTGTTTCCGATTTCAATGGTTTTACCGGTATAACTGCGAATGATGTCCCCAGGCCGCGTTGCGTGGCCGGACGGCATGTTTTCAACAATGGGAATGGCACCAATAATATTTACTTTTGGATTAAGTTTGGCTGCAGCAATTAAGGTGGCCGCCACCGCAGCAGCACCGGACATATCCGATTTCATGTCGGAAATGGATGCGCCGGTTTTGATATTGAGGCCACCCGAGTCAAAGGTCACCCCTTTGCCTACAAGGGCCAGGGTCTTCTTTGCACCCGGTGCCTTATGCTCGAGTAGGACCATACTGGGTTTGCTCTGACTGCCGGCTGCAACGGCCAGCAGCGCACCGAGTTTCTTTTGCTTCAGTTGTACTTCATTGAGTACCTGGACTTTCAGGCCCTGTTTTCTGGCCAGACTTACGATGGATCGAGTCAATTTTTCCGGCGTCTTTTCGTTTGAAGGCGTGCTGACCCAATCTCTGGCCAGTGTAGTTCCTTCACAGATAGCAGCTACCCTTGTAGACAGCTGTCGCATTTTTTGGGTGACTTGTTTTGTAATCCGGAAATGAATTTGCCGGAGTACTTTTTTCTTTTCCTCACCCTTGAATTTATGGAACAGGTGGTTGCCAAGACAAGCGCCTTCCTGCATGGCCTCTAAAACTGTGGACATTTCCATTTTCATCATTGAAGGTTTGGGCACAGCGAAACACAGGCTTGTCAGTTGCTTTTTTATGCAGTGCTTCACCGTTTTACCGGCCATACTTCGCAGCGCCTCACGATCTGCTTTTTCAAGTTTGCCAAGCCCCCACAGGATAACCCGCTGTGCTTTAATATCCGGTACATCGTAAAGCGTCACAGTTTCATCTTTTTCAGCGCTAAATTCCTTGAGCTTGAGCGCCTTTCTAATGACTGCTTTAATTATGGGGTCATCATGAATATCCTCATCTTCACACACGGCAATGGCAAGGGTATCGATTTTCGTTTTTGTCAGATCAATTGATGTCAAGCGCAGCATACCTATCTCCTTTATTCTTTACACCGATTTATAGTAATGACGGGCAGTATAGAGAGATGGTGACCGGGTGTCAATTAAAAACAATGATGTAAGCATAGGTTCAGGGTTCAGACCAGCCGCCGGCCAAATCGAAAAAGAAACTTTGCTCTTGGCTAGTTTCCTATGAGGGGTTAACTAAAAAATGAACATCGAACATCAACATTGAACGTCCAACATCGAATAATGTATTCTGTCAATTTAAATTAAAGACTGAGCAACACGCGGCGCAAGCGCCTGCGCTGCACGAGCGAATCTAC
>CALZJV010000185.1 GCA_945787595.1 uncultured Desulfobacterales bacterium
AAAAGATCCACTCAAGATGTGAATTTTTAAGTAAAGGGGGTTAAATCCAAGATGCGAAATTTCCATCCGGGCAAGGGTCGCAGTCAGGGGCTAAGCCTGGATTCATTTAGCGATGATAAACTGTATGACATTCATCTGGCCACCCTGGAGGTACTTGAAAAAACCGGGCTGTTCATTGAAACCGATGAGGCGCTGGATTTATTCGATGGTTTCGGCGCCGAAGTTGACCGTGCCAATAATATCGTCAGGATACCGCCCTATATGGTGGACGATGCGGTTCGATCGGCGCCATCAAAAATTATTCTGGCCGGACGCGATCCGAATCACGATAAATTGCTGGAGGCCGGCCGGGTCCACTTCACCAATTTCAGCGAGGGTATTGAAGTGGTCGATCCGTACACGGGTGAACGCAGAATTCCGGTCAAGGCTGATCTTGCCAATGCTGCCAAGTTGGTCGACTATCTGGCTGACATCGATGTCTGTGAAAAGGCAGTGGGCTCCAGTGATGTTCCTGAAGCAGTACTGCCGCTGCACAACGCCGAAGCCATGCTCAGCAACACAACCAAGCATTGCTGCGTCGGACCGGGAAGCGGATTCTTATTAAAAAAATTGGTCAAAATGGCCGGCATCATTGTCGGTGGCACCAATAAACTCAAAGCAAGGCCGATTTTGTCGTTTACCACCTGTCCGGTCAGCCCCCTGACATTGATCAATGAATGCTGCGAGATTATTATGGAAGCCGCCCGAACAGGATCGGTGGTCAATATTCTGTCCATGGCCATGGCGGGCGGTACGTCTCCAGTCACTCTGGCCGGGACCATCGTGACCCACAATGCCGAAGTCCTCGGAGGAATCACTTTGAACCAACTCGTTTGCAAGGGTGCTCCCGTAATTTACGGCAGCTCGACCACCGCCATGGACTTAAAAATCGCCGCCGCCTCCGTAGGCACCCCCGAGTGTGCCGTCATTAGCGGAGCAGTGGCAAGATTGGCCCGGTATTATGCCCTGCCCAGTTACGTCGCCGGCGGGTAGAGTGATTCCAAAATATCCGACTCTCAACTGGGCCATGAAAAGACGCTCACCGGACTCATCGCAGCATTGGCAGGTGCCAATCTGATTTATGGTCCGGGAATGCTTGAGAGCGGCATCACTTTCGATTTTGCCCAATTGGTGCTGGATAATGAATTTGCCAGGATGATCAAACAAACCGTCAGAGGTTTTACTGTTGATGACGAAACCCTGGCCGTTGATGTCATCAAATCGGTTGGACCCAGGAAGGATTTCCTGGCTCAGGATCACACCCTCAAGCACATGCGATCTCACTCGCGGCCGGAACTTATCGATCGCAGCTGCATGGAAACTTGGCAAGCAGCGGGTGCAACCGACAGCTACCAGAGGGCTGTGGCAAAAACCCGCGATATATTGCAAAATCATAGGCCGCAACCGCTGCCGGAAAAAGTACTGGCAGAGATGCGTTCGATAATAACGGAGACCGAAGGTGAACTAGGCCCTTAAATGATTGAATATTGTCGATTGAAGATTGAATATTTATGGTACGCCTCCGGCTGATCAATTATAAAAAAAGATCATAGGAATGACAGAGCGAAGCGACATCCACAAATATTCAATCTTCAGTCTTCAATAGTCATTTCTCCGCCAACGACGGATCTGGGTTATGACATCCAGATAACAGTAACGGGAGAAAAGAAATCCATGCCAAAAAAAATATTCACCCGCATGGGTGACGGCGAGTTGGTTTCCATGCCTGCCGGGGAAATTAAAGAAGATATTCAGGCCGCCACCCAGGATGCGGCCAGGCGCGCCGAAATCCCAGAGCTCAACACAGAGGAGATGGACCAGCTCTTTGAAATCATTGCCGACCCGTCCCGTGCAGTTAGCGTCATTTCCGGACAGGAAGTGATCGTCACGGATGACGGCTGTTCGATGAGCTTTTATTCCGGTCAGGACGGCGGCGGTGTCGGTGTTCCCATGAGTCGATTGCAGGCGATTTTGACCTATGAGCGCGCGCTGGCCGCGGATACCACCTCGATGGGACACAGTGACTACAGTTTCAAGCCGGTTAAACCCATCATCAATTTTGAGATGAATGAGTACTATTCGGCCTCGATGATGACCACCGCCCCGTTTTTATATGGCGCCCAGCCCAATATGGGATTGTACTTCCAGCCCGATGGCCCCCATGAAAACCCGGCCGAGCTCCTTCCCCGGGGTAAAATTAAAGAAGCCCGCGAAGTACAGGAAGCCGCCGCCGAACAGCTCCACAATGATCTGGTATTTGTCGGCAAGAAATTAAATTCCATCGGTTGCGAAGGCCTCAATTTCGATACCGGCGGTTCGGCCGGAGATGCCGATTTTTGGGCGGCTCTGCAGGCCGTCCGCGATTTAAAAGAAGCGGCTCCCAACATGCCGGTCATCATGGGGGGATCGAGTGAATTTGTTTTGGGCATGCACGGTGAGGTTGAGTTCAACGGCAGGCGGCTGGCCGGCATGTATCCGCACGAACAGGCTAAAATGGCAGAGGCCGCCGGGGCCAGCATATACGGCGTGGCCATCGGCACCAGCACGAATCAATCCGTGGCATGGAATATCGCCCGGGCCGCAACCTTCGTCAAACAAGCAGTCTCAGCGGTCAATATCCCGGTGCACGTAAATGTCGGCATGGGCGTCGGCGGTGTACCGATGATGGAGGCGCCCCCGATTGACAGTGTCACCCGGGCCTCAAAATCTCTGGTACAGATCGGAAAGGCGGATGGTTTGTAGATTGGCGTCGGCGATCCGTTTGGCATGCAAATTTCCCATATATTTGCCTGCGGCATGGGCGGCATTCGAACCTCCGGAGATCTGGTGGCCTGGATGCAGTTGATCAAAAAATTGAAAATTGCCACAGCCAAAAAATATGTGGCGGAAAAACTGGCAGTAAGCATTGCAGACTTGGTCGATGAAGAAGTTATGCGCCAACTCAGACAGGATCTGGGCATCGGCATCATTACTTCCGTGGCCGGCAGTCCCAAGGGCATCCGGGCAAAACTAAAAATCGCCGAACTGCTGGATGTTCCGATCAATTCCGTTAATCTGTTCAAATCTCAAACCGGCATGTAAATTCAGGAAATCAATGACAGGGCAATTAACGGGTAATGCTTGATATGATTTATAGGGTCAATTTTGAGCGGGCTAATGCCTATGCACATTGGATTCATAGAATGGGTAAGATGTCATCTTTGGTTTTAATCGTCCTTTATTTTGCCTACATTCTCCCGGATCGGAATATGGAAAGAATCAACCAAAAGCCCAAAACGGTAGCAAGGGAATAACTAAGTAGGCCCAGCAGGGCGGTGATAGAAATGGTATGAACACCGAAAAAATCGATCGTAAATTCCATCACCTTTTCAGAAGAATCTAAAACCAGTGAGCCGGCGATTAACGATGCACTGATAATCAGGCTGACCGTCAGTCGATTGATGCCCTTTTCGATTTTGGAATCGGTTTGCTGAAAACCACTATGCCGGATTTCAATCTGGTGTTTTCCGGCGGCCATACCTTTGAAAATATCGTGAAATAACTTGGGAAAGACTCGCAGATAGCCGCGGGTGGAGCGGAAATCCCTGGCGATGTTGTGTACCAGTTTCTGGGTGTCGTAGCCTTGTTTCAGCAATTTTTTGGCGTAGGGCCTGGTGACCTCCAGAAGGCCGGCGTCACTGCCCAGGATTTTCCCGAGCGCTTCAGCCTGAATGAATGTTTTAAACAACAGAATTAAATCACGGGGCAGACGAATATGATATTTGAGCAACAGCTGCATCACCTGATCATAAACGTCTTTTACCGATATGTTTTTCAGTGATCGTCCGAAAAACGGTTCACTGATATCCCTCAAATCATTGCGAAAATATTTCAAATTGACTGTTTCTTCATTAATTAACGCGGCATCCACAAGGGCTTCCATCACCATGTCGTAATTATGTTCGGCATAGCCTAAAAATACATTGGCAATTTCCAGCATTGTTTTTTCATCCAGATAACCGATGATGCCGAAATCCACCAAGCCCAGCCGACCATCGTTCATGACAATACTATTTCCTGGATGAGGATCGGCGTGGAAGAGGCCGAACTCCATAAGCTGGCGGGAAAAAGAACGCAGACCGATCATGGCGATTTCTTTGGGATCGATATCCAGAGCCCTGATCTCATCGATCCGATCGATTCTGATCCCTTCAATGAGTTCCATTACCAGGATAGACTTTGAGGTATAGTCCCAATACACCTTCGGAATATAAAGTTCCCGGCTGTCTTTGAAGTTCCGCGCAAAACGTTCAGTGTTGCCTGCTTCGATGTGCATGTCGAGCTCACGAAAAATACTTCTTTCAAATTCTTTGACTAGATTCACAAAACCGATGACTTGTCCGATCTCAAAGGCGTTTTCTAATTTTTCTGCAAAGTAGTGCATGAGCCGGATATCTTCACGGATTTTTTTATCAATGCCGGGACGAATCACCTTCACGACAACCAATTCGCCTTCAGCCAGTTCTGCTGCATGCACCTGGGCTACCGAAGCGGCTGCCAGTGATTCTTCTTCGATGGATATAAAGAGTTCTGAAATGGGATGTTTGAGTTCTCTTTCGATAACGACCTGTATTTCTGAAAAAGGGACGGGCGGAACGCGGTCCTGCAACTTTTTAAATTCTTCAAGGTATTCCGCAGGGAACATATCTGCACGCATGCTCATCAGTTGTCCCAGCTTGACGAAAGTGGGTCCGAGCTCTTCGAAAACTAGGCGAATTCGCCGGGGTGAAGGATAGACCGTACCAGCGAACACGGACTTTTCATCACCAACTTTGGCTCCGCCACTGTCGCGGTCGAATACCCGATCCAGGATTTCACCAAGACCGTGCTTCACCATAATACGGCTAATCACAGCGAAGCGTTTGATGTTTCTGACCCGATGTTTCTTTTTGGAAAAATTCATTCGTCTTCTTTTCCTATCTTCCTTCCTGTCCAGTCGGTCCTTTCAGCCTTACGGATATGTCCACGCCGTTTCCCCGTACCCGGTTTTCCGGAGAGTTTATACCCTTGCCATAGTGCTGTTTTATCAGGGGGAAAATGAAGTTCCAAACTAAATCAGAAATAATCCAAAATTTGATGTAGGTCGGACTCGGTTGAGCCATCGAAATGATACTATCAGTCAGTGGGGCAAAAGAACCAGATTATTTTAATATCATATACATCACTTGACAATAAATTATTTTTAAAATAACGGTATTTCTTCATGCTTAATTCACTTTTACCAGACATTCGCGGCGTACGCTGCATCAAAATTTGAGTGAGGCGGCGGGATCTCCATAAGCAGATTGTATTATCTTTAAACAACGCGGAAAAACGGGAGCTCAATATCCTGCTATCATTTGTTAATGGAGCGTTGACATATAAAGCCGAAGGACTAATCATATACTTAACTATCGGGATTCAGAAGTCGGCGAGTTCATGGGGTGGTCTTAGACTCACGCGTTATTTATGTGACACAGACCACCCTCAATCGACTTGCCACATGTTTGAAAATACAACAAAAACATAATATTAGGGTCGTAAATAAAGTTTACACCCAATTTGACTCCTGAATCAATTAGGAGATATAAGATGAAAAAACTATTAATTTCCATATTGTTTCTGGTCACATTTGTTTCAATGATGCACTTATCAGGTCTATTTCGTTTTAGACAGATGTTTGACCATGCAAATGCCACCCGTGTCAGTCAGGAAAGGCTTCCCATTATTGACACGCATGTCCACTATAAGGAACCTGCATGGGAGGTTTATCCACCGGATGTTATAATTAATCTTTTAAAAAATTCCGGGGTGGTCAAGGCCCTTGTTTCCAGTACTCCAGATGAGGGTACACGCATGCTCTACAAAGAAGATCCTGAGCGCATCGTTCCATTTCTCCGCCCCTACCATGATGACATCAATTCAAGCAATTGGTACTTAAAGGACCGGGTTTTTTCCTACATCTTAAAACGACTAGAAATGCCGATTTATAAGGGCGTTGGCGAATTTCATATCCACAACCCCATTGATGCGGATTCCCCGATCATTCAAAAAACTGTGCGATTGGCGGTTGAGCGAGATTTGTTTATTCATGTGCATTCAGACCATCGTGCGGTGGAAACCATTTTTTCCTATGAACCTAATATCAAGATTCTGTGGGCCCATGCTGGAATGTCCGATTCTCCGGATGTTGTATCGAGAATGTTCGATCGCCACAAAAATCTCTGGGTAGATATTTCTATTCGTGAATATGAGATTGCGCCCAATAAAAGACTATCTCCCGAGTGGGAAAAGCTTTTTCTGGAACATGCGGATAGAATTACAATTGGCAGTGATACCTGGATAAATGCTAAATGGGATAATTACGAAGCGATCATAGCGTTTGATAGAAATTGGTTGGCCCAACTCCCCGACGAAGTGGCCAGGCAGATCGCCTTTGAAAACGCAAAGCGTTTATTTGACCGGTAGTATACGCTAATCGGTGCATTTCTAACCAGTCACATAAGGGTTTGCTGCAATTAGGGTTTGTCATAATAGTATTTTGTTTGAGCTGCGGCAGACTAGTGGGCTCCGCACTATTGCTCTTTCAAGGCTATTTCGGGTGCCATAAACGTTTTGATCCCCAGATTGAAATATCCATATGAAATATTCAACATTGCTATAATGCCAAATCTGGCATTAATTATGTCTCAGGAGGCTCTTATGAAAAAGGACACTATCGATCCCAAGGTATATGACTTATACGATGAATACTGCCACACCCAGATGACAAGACGTGATTTCCTGAATAAAGCCTCGGCACTGGCTGTCGTTGGCGGAGCAGGCATCGCTATGGCGGAAGCTCTGCTGCCTCGCTATGCTGAAGCTCAAACAATCTCCTTTACAGATGAACGGATCAAGGCCCGTTATGTTGAGTATGACTCTCCAGGCGGTACATCAGGCAAGATGCGTGGGTATCTGGTAAAGCCGGCCGGTGATGGACCTTTTCCCGCTGTGCTGGTTATTCATGAAAATAGAGGCTTAAATCCCTATATAGAAGATGTGGCACGTCGTGCCGCTGTTGAAGGTTTTCTCGCACTTGCACCTGATGGACTCTCTCCCATCGGTGGCTACCCCGGAAACGATGACGATGGAAAAGTCATGCAAAAGTCTTTGGATAGCGAAAAACTCTTCACGGACATGTTGAACAGTGCCAGATTCTTAAAAGGCCATGAGTTGTCCAATGGCAAGCTGGGAGCAACAGGCTTCTGCTATGGGGGTGGTGTTGTCAATAATCTTGCAGTGAGACTGGGTGCAGACCTGGCTGCCGGTGTTCCGTTTTATGGTCGAGCCCCAGCAACTGAAGATGTTGCCAAAATTCAAGCCCCACTTATGATGCAGTATGCTCAGAATGACCCTCGTGTAAACGCTTTGCGCGAGGAGTACCGAAAAGCTTTGGAAAAAAACAAGAAAGAGTTTGTTATGTATACCTATGAAGGTACCCGTCACGGCTTCCATAACAATTCAACACCTCGTTATAATGAAGCGCAGGCGAAAATCGCCTGGGAACGTACAATGTCGTTTTTTAAGAAACATCTCTCCTGAACAAATATACATTTGTATATTTCATCAGAACGGAACTCAACTAGTCTGCTATGCTTTTATTTGAGGTTAAATTTGGAAAGGTACACTCTACTTAGCGCAAGAAACTTTTTAAATCCCCATATTTTTGCCACAAAATATGTCAACAAACCACAGGCCATCGTTTGTTTTTTCGCTCAATTGGAGTTATATCAATAATTCGTGTTCCCAGCCGTAATGTTGAATTTGAATTTGCTCCATCCGGCTCCTCCCCAATCCATAGACTTTATCAGCGGCTTCCACACAAATCGGGGGGGGAGAAAGAGGCCATGGCTCACCTCTGAGGGCGTTCCTTTTTTCAGCAATAATTTTTAAACAAACCGTTTCGACGGCGACCGGATCGGTACCAGCGATGAAACCATTATAATGCCATTGATATCTTGGATCAGGCTGCGGACCCTTATCACAGAGCGGATAAAGCGAATCCACCAGGACAAGTTTTGTCTTGCCTTTGACAAACGGAAGGTTCCAGATTTCTCCTAACTTGGAACTGTTGCTTTTATGGTAACTGCTGGGACTGCCGGAGTACATGATGTAATTCTTTAGAACCGTACCGATCCCGGTCAACCAGTGTGCTTTCAGCCCCGGAATCGCAATTAAAGCGTCACATTTTTTGGGATTCCGCGGGCCGCCCTGCGCTTCTCGAATCCTTTCTTTTGGGATTCCGGCGGCCATTAATGAATTTTTGACAACATCCACGACTTCATCATGCGTTGGATTCAGATGATCCGTGGGTACCAGGCCAATCACATCGTTCGGTTTGACAAGGCTTAACCAGGCATCCTTTGTATTCTTCTGACCGGTAACCCTGGTCAATGTCTCGGCAAGCATTTTCTTCAGGACAGCGATGTCCACATTTTTTGAAGAGTCCATAGCGTTTTTATCGCGTACAATGGTTACTAAACTTGTACCCGCTGCCCTTGCTTCTCCCTTGGGCCACTGAAGACCTAAAACAGACGCACCGAGGGTCGCACCGATTGTTCCGCGGATAAAATCTCTTCTGGTTAAGACCGGCATTTTATCTTTCATGATACCCCTCCTTTCTTCAGTAAATTGGATTCATTTTTCTGAAGGATTGCCCGGGCAGATTCCGGGTCAGGACATTCAAACACGATTGCAATATATTTGCCGAGCAGTTTATATGCCAGCCAGCCGTCCTCCAGTTTAAAAAAACCCGGGTAGTCAGTGGTTGTGTCTGCCGCTATTTTTTTCTTATACTCAGGCAGATAGGCTTCATGAAAACGATTCAGGGCCTGGCGCGCGCGTTCAGGTTTTTCATATTGCACCAGCAAAAAATGGCTGCGTTTCAGATCTCCTGAGCCTGAAATATGTTCATAGGGCACAAAAACGGATTCTGCTGAGAGATCAAGATCGAGAATATTTTCATGGCTAAGGTAATAAATTGAATTTAGCACCAGATGCGAACGAAAAAAGCTCAATCTGTCCATCCGCAATTTCCAGACAGCGTCAATCTCAAGAGATAGCATTTTTACCAATATCGGTTCCGGGGGATTTGGGGTGTTTGCTGCAATTGCCTTACCGAGCGTAAGGACCGCTTCCTTTGATGCCGGCGACTCACGTTCGACCATTATCCGGGCATAAACATAATCTGACCACAGCCGCAACAGGCCCCCACCATAAAGCGCCCTGGTGGATGCCGAAAAAGATTGGTTTGATGGCGGTTCCGGAGAGCCGTCAAAAGATACCGGCTCACCGCCCCAATCCAGGGAAAGCAAACCAAAAGCGTCGTCGGGGCTTTCCATAAAATACAATTCCACTAGGATATTACCCTGGTCAGCGGAAGTATAATTAAAGACCTCAAGATAGCGGAATCGATAGCCCAGATAGAGCTCACCCGCTCCATTCATGTATTTAAAAATGTTCTTCGAGTTAATAACTCGAGGCGATTCAAGTCTATTCCAAACGCCAACAGTTTTCGGAAGATTGGGTTTGTCCGCATTCATCTTGCCAGATGCTCCCCCACAGATGACGATCGTCATCGTGATTGTTAGAAGAACGAAAGTTATTATCAGAAAAAATTTCATTATGGGCACTATTTATATTATAGGATTTTAGCTGCCAGGCTTGGAGGCAGTCCGAACTGCCGCTTGAATTCCCGGCTGAATTGCGAGGCGTTATTGTCGCCCACTTTATATGCAGCTTCACTAGCGCTCAGGCCGTTGCTGACGATCATCAGGCACGCCTGGTGAAGCCGGATTTTTTTGAAGTATTGAGTCGGCGATTGTCCGATAAATTTCTCAAAGACATGATGCCGGGTTGCATTACTCATACCTGCGAATCTGGCAATGGATAAAATAGCAAAACCCTTTTTATTTATATTGTCAACCATAATAACTCAAAATAAGCTGATTTCTGTTGTGTTCAAGTCCGGACAATACATTTTTCAGGGTTCTCAAGTCTTTCGACATTAATGTCTTAGAAAAATTCAGGAGATCAAAAAAATGTTGACACGTACAAACACGGATGTTAAACGAAGCTCAATTGTGCAAAATATGCTCATACGAGCAAATCATAAAGCGTATTCAGCACTCCACCTTAAAGAGCAGCGCCTGATTATGATAAAAGTCACCAAATTTATCAAAACGCTTCCTTTGGACTTATCAGCAAAAAAGATAGCACGGAGAAACAAAATGGCAGAAACGGTTGTGAAAATATTTACCTTCATAGAGTGAATGAATCAACATGCAAAAATTAAAAATTGAAGAAGAAATAAAACTGGAGAAGGTCGCTGTTAAAATTCGAAAAAAAATTTTACGGATGATCAAAGCCGGCCGTGCCGGACATGTCGGGGGAGCGCTTTCATGCGCCGACATCATGACGGTCCTTTACTTTAATATCATGCGGATTGATCCCCAAAACCCGAATTGGCCGGAGCGCGACCGCTTTGTCCTTTCAGCCGGACATAAGTGTCTCGCTCTTTATGCCACATTGGCGCAGAAGGGTTTTTTTGAGGCATCGCTGCTGGATACTTACGGTGCACTGTGCACCAAACTAGGCGGACATCCCGATATGCACAAACTGCCTGGTGTCGAGACCAATACCGGCGCCCTGGGCCACGGCCTTTCGATTGCCGGCGGCATGGCTCTGGGATTAAGAATGGATAACCTTGATGCCAAGGTATACGTGGTGATGGGTGATGGGGAACTGGCTGAAGGATCTAACTGGGAGGCAGCCGCCGCCATCAGTCACCACAAGTTGGATAATATTCTCGTTTTTATCGACCGCAATACCTTGCAGATCAGCGGCCGGACCGTGGATGTCATGAGCTATGAGCCCCTCGACAAAAGATGGGAGGCCTTCGGCTGGAGCGTACGCGTCATCGATGGCAATGATCTGCAGCAGATTTTTGAAAACGCCACCGACATCCCCTTTGAGAAAGGAAAGCCGTCGATGATTATTGCCAATACGGTCAAATCAAAGGGACTGCCCTTTGCCGAAGACAAGGTCAACTTTCACTACTGGAAAGCCACGGATGAGGAACTGAAAGTCGCAGAACATGCCCTGCGGCAGATTGAGGAGGGGATTGAATAATGGATGAATCAAGGGATCCGCGCAAAACCTTCGGCCAAGCGCTGCTGGAAGCTGCGCAAAAAAACGGCAAAATTGTCGCCCTTTCGGCTGACAGTTCGAGTGGCTCCGGAATGACGCCTTTTAAAGATAAATTTCCCGAACGCCATTTTGAGTTCGGCATTATGGAACAGGGCATCATGGGGTTTGCATCAGGCCTTGCGACAACCGGCAAAATCCCATTTTTTGCCGCCATCGCCCCTTTTGTAACGGCCCGGCCATTTGAAATGTTTCGCAACGACCTCGGCTACATGCGCCAAAATGTCAAGGTCGTTGGCAGAAGTGCCGGATTGACCTATTCCGATCTCGGAGCAACCCATCAGTCACTGGATGATATTGCCATCGTAAGGACTATTCCCGGTGTGACTGTCATAAATCCGGGAGATCCGGTCGATATTGTCAAAGCCGTACATGCCGCAGCCGAGCACATCGGGCCGGTCTACATCAAAATCGGCAGCCCTAAAATGCCGGTTCTAATGGACGAAGACTACCCATTCCAAATCGGCAAGGGGGTCGTCATGGAGGAAGGCAGCGATATTACCATCATCGCAACCGGTACCCTTTTGTCCAAAGCCGTGGTCGCAACAAAAGTACTCCAAAATAAAGGCATTCACCCTCGTCTGATCAACATGCATACCATCAAACCTCTTGACAAAGAACTTGTATTGAGGGCCGCCGAGGAGACCGGAAAAATTGTAACGATTGAAGAAGGCTACCTGGCGGGGGGATTGGGCAGCTGCATTGCCGAGTTACTAGTAGCGGAACATCCGGTCCTGATGAAAATGATCGGTGTGGACGATCAGTATGCAGATGCAGGACCTTACGAGGAATTACTGGCGCACTTGGGGCTGCAAGGCGAACAGATTGCAGATACTGTTGAACAATTTTTGAATGTTAACTGAGTACATAGATTCATAAATACAGCAACGTCAAATCTGAGGAATGGATTCTAATTAAAAAATTCAGACAGGATTTACAGGATTATCTGGATAGAAGGGCCTTCGGCCAATGGGTATCTCGCCGCAGACGAAAAACATCTTTACCCAGTTAAATTTCGAAGAACAGCACAGCGTTTTTAACCGGGGCCATTCATCCAGTAAATCCTGATTTGTGAAATTCAAAAATTATTTTAGTTGGGTTAAATCATTACGAGTGTGGTCTATGAATATTTTACTACCGCAGTCAATTGAACCTGAGGCGATTGAGCTTCTTGAGCAGAATAACTGCAAGATTACCATCTCCCCTGATCAGAAACCTGAAACTGTATTACCTCTTATCAAAGATGCCCACGGTTTGATATTGAGAACCGGAATTTCGATCAACCGTGAGTTGATTGCAGCTGCGGATGAGTTGCTGGTCATTTCACGTACCGGCGCCGGACTTGATAACGTGGATGTGGATGCAGCCTCTGAAAAGGGAATCATTGTAACATCGAATCTGGGGGTGAATACAGTCAGCGTCGCCAACCGGCAAATTCTAGAGTCCGGGCGCTGGGAACATCTCATACCGAATCAAACGGCTTTAAACGGTTAATGAATATAAACCATCGAAATGTAAATATGGAGATTTGCTAATGTCAAAAAAATTATCAGGTATTGCTGCACCGATTGCCACACCATTTGTTAATCAAGAAGTGTCGTATGACCAGCTTAGATCTAATATGCAACAATACAGTAAGACGGGCCTTGCAGGATTTTTTGCGCTTGGCAGCAACGGCGAGAGTATGTTTCTCACTGAATCTGAGAAACTAAAGGTTCTTGAAGTGGTACTTCAGGAAAAAGCAGATCATCAGCTTGTGATGGCGGGCGCCGGTCACGAATCCACCCGTCGGACGATCTCGTTTAGCAATCAGGTTGCAGAAATGGGGGCCGATTTTGTTTCAATCTTGACCCCATCTTATTTTAAAAAACGTTTAACTGACGAAGCCATGATCGGTTATTACACCGATGTGGCGGATGCCGTTCCCGTTCCGGTGGTGGCTTACAACGCCCCGGGATTTACCGGCATGACGCTGACCCCGAGAGTCGTTGAGGTTATATCACAGCACCCCAACGTGATCGGCATGAAAGATACTTCCAAGGGCAACATGAGCACTTATCTCAGCGCAGCCGGCAATGACTTTGACATTCTCTCCGGAACGATCAGCACCTTGTTCGAATCCATGCTGCTCGGGGCCAAGGGCGCTGTTGTTTCACTGGCAAATGCCTTTCCTGCTCCCTGCTGCGAACTTTATGAGGCATGCAAAGCTGTCGATCTGGATAAGGCCCGGCGGCTGCACTATATGCTGATCAAACTGAATAAATCGGTATCGGGCAGTTTTGGGGTCGCGGGTGTTAAATATGCGGCAGAGGTCGCGGGATATCACGGCGGTGATCCCCGCAAACCGCTGCTGCCGGTAACCGAAGAAGGCCGGCAATCCATACGCAGTGCCATTGAAGAGGCAGGATTACTAAAAGGCTAAAGGTGAAAGGAAAAAGGCGCAGGGCACAAGGCATTAAGGAATGGATACTATCTTATTGTTTATTTTTTAGACAGGATTTGCAGGATGAACGTGATTTTTTCAGGGTTTCCGGATGAAACCGTGAAATTTGTATCCACTCCTTGAACTACTACACCTAAGTTAATTGCTGGAATTTTTAATTTTATACCTCCATCATAGTCATGACGGAGCGAAGCGACGTCCGCAAATATTCAATCTTCAATCTTCAATTTTCAATTTTCAATAATATATGGACTGCATATTAGCCATAGACGTCGGGACCCAATCATTAAGGGCCTGTATCCTAGATTCAGAATTATCAGTTCTGGAAAGACAGCAGGTGCCCTACACACCGCAGGTGGTCTCCAGAAATAAGGTTGAAATCGATGCCGAAATCCTTTGGGATGCGCTGGTTGAGGCCTGCAACAAATTAACACTCAAAAGCCGTGTTTCGATAGTCACGTTTTCTACGCTGTGTCCTTCTTTAATTCCCATGGATGCCGATGGTCGATCGCTGCGTCCGATTATTCTACATCTGGATCGTCGCAGCCATCGCCAGGCGCAATGGGCCTTGCGAAAGGTCGGAGAAGAGAAGTTTCTCGGCATTGCCGGAAACCTTCCCATACCCGGTGGCATATCCGTAACCAGCCTGCTATGGATCAGAGACCACGAACCGGAGATTTATTCTAAAAGAGATATCTGCTTTGGCCACGCCATCACTTTTTTTCTAAAACGCCTTACAGATAGATTTCTGATTGATCCTTCGAATGCATCTTTCACCGGATTATACGACACGGTCGGTTATGGTGATTGGGATGAAAGGCTATATGGACCCTTAGAGATCGATAGAGATAAATTACCTGAAGTGTTAATGTCTACCGCGGTGGGAGGGGAACTCATCGATAGAGCATCCCGCGCACTCGGTTTGCCCAAAAATATACCGGTCAACATCGGAGCCAATGACACGACATGTGCTACCGTAGGTGCCGGTGTGACCGAAGCCGGCGACATCATGAATACTTCCGGTACAGTTGAAATCCTGGTTTTATATCTGGACAAACCCCTTGTTTCAAAAAACCATCTACTAAGGACCCATGCCTTTCCCGGCAGGTGGTTGGCCATGCGAACGGTCGGTGCCGGCGGCGCTTCCCTGGAGTGGTTCAGAAATAATTTTTGCAAAGAAATCACTAAAGCGACGTTTTATAACGAATATCTAAAGGAAGTCTTAACGCCCAATCAGGTGCCGGAAGCCCGGTTCCAGCCATATTTATCGGGCGATCGGCACCGGATCAAACGTAAAAGCGGGGCCTTCACCCGCATGACACTGAATACCAATCGCGATGATCTTCTGCTGGCCCTTGCTCACGGGATTATTGCGTTTCAGATTAAAAGTATTTCTGAATGGAAAAAGAGTGTACGACTGTCAAGTGAAATATATCATGTCGGTGGCGGGGCCAGTGATGCCTACACCCGTTACAAACAGAGCATGTTAAAAGAATATCGATTCGTGCAATTGGGTGAAACGACGCTGCACGGAGCGGCCAAATTGGCGATGGCGGCATTGAAGTAAAGATCCATAGCTTGTCGTCAATTCCAAGTTAAGCAACTGATGGAAATATTTGGCATCTAACTGATTTCGCATTCAGATTTTTCCTTGATACACTAGCATGCCCGACCCTTGTTTATGAACATGACATTTTTCAAAAGATTTATCTAAAAAAAGGAGATTTAACAATGAGTGAAAAATTAATGACCACCAACACCTTTTTAAGCTAAAAATGCAGCTTTGGAACCTTTTCACGTTTACTTGCCGGATGTTATATACTCAAAAATCGCTGCAAAATCTTTGTCTCCTAACCCGAATTGTTTTGCTTTGGCAAATATCTCTTTAGCTAGATTGGCAGAGGGTAGCGCTACACAATTCTCATAGGCAGTGAGAGCTGCCAGATGCAAATCTTTATGCATCCACTTCAAGGGAAAATCAGCTTCGTAAATGCCCTCTTCAATTTTTAGCCTTTTTACGGATAAATATGGTGCTGCCATCGGACCATCGAGCAGAGTTTCAAACAGCATCTCCTGTGTAAAGCCAAGTGCCCGTCCCAAAGCAATGGCCTCGGAAAACATGACAATGTTGTGAGCCAACAGCAGGTTTATCACCATTTTGAGAGATGCTCCCATTCCATGGCCGCCAACATGCTTTGCTGCTCTTCCCATGATTTCAAAATAGGGCTTCAAAGTTTCAACGTCTTCTTTATCAGCGCCGACGAAAAAGACAAGTTGTCCTTCCTGAGCTGGTTTTTTGGTGCCCAAAACCGGGGCATCTACGTGCCTGATTTCTCTTTTTTGTGCTTCAGCGGCCATTGCAATAGAAAAAGAGGGATTCACCGTGCTGCAGTCAACCCATAGTGCGTTTTTGTGCATATGATCCAGAGACCCATCATCCCCGCAAGCAACCTGACTTACCGCTTCCGGACTGGCCAGCATGGTAAAAAGGATATTCACTTTCTGGGCTAATTGAGCCGGTGTATCACACCATTCAGCTCCTTTTTCTATAAGATCTTTTGCCTTTTCCTTTGTTCGATTATGAACAATTAGTTTATGACCGGCTTTTTGCAGATTGACGGCCATGCGACTTCCCATTATTCCCAAGCCAATAAACCCGATTTGCATAGGAACCTCCTCAGTTTTACTGGTGCATAACAAATTATACTTATTTATAGCATTCTTACTAAATTATGCGCGGATTTTTCTTGACATCAAAAACTGGAATATACTATGAAACTTAAGATCATATTGTCAGACAATCATGCTATTAATCAACCTTTTTTTTAACCGATTCTAATACATTGATCATTGCTAAAAATATTTTATTGATGCGTTTCTGGCAATACGGAATTGCATATTTTTTTACTAACCAACCTCTGAATTTTCATCAATTATGTTTCAGATGCGAATTACAGCTAACTTTTCCCAATCGAGACCAAACAGCGACTCGATTTGCACCAGACGTGATGAAAGATATGACCGGTATGTAACTTGAGCAATCTTCACAAAGCCATAAGTACCGGAGGGAAAGGTAATTACAACCACAATCGAAAGGAGGTGATCGTTAATAATTTAGGGGCTAACCCGGATTATTTGTCAACGGTTTTACTAAATTCATAACCAAGGAGAATGATCGAAGGAGGTCCGTCATGTCAAATAAAATATGGACATATCTACTTGTTTTCGCGCTTGTTATTGCGCTTTGCCCAAATGTTTCTCAGGCTGCCCAGCCAAAAGTTTTTAAATTGGGCTTTATGACATCGTTTAGCGGTGTTTTCGCAGCGGTTGCCGAAACCCAGAAGAAAGGCGTGCTGTTGAAAGTCGACCAGATCAACAGGGAAGGCGGTCTGAATATGCCCTGGGGCAAAGTTAAGATCGAAGTCCTCATAAAAGATGATGAAGCCAAGCTGGATGTCGGTGTGCGAAGGTTCAGGGAGCTATCCGGTGCGGGAATCCATGCCATTGTTGGTACGACCTACAACCCTATGGCCGCCGCAATTAATGAAGAATGCAAATTAAACAACATACCTTTTTTACCCAGCTGTGTTCCGGCCCTTGATTCATTCAAAAAAGGAAATCCTGCAGAGGGGACCTTTTCCGTTGCCTTTACCCCTTGGAGCATCGGTTATCTGGTCGGTGGATCTGTGATTAAGTCCCTGAAC
>CALZJV010000186.1 GCA_945787595.1 uncultured Desulfobacterales bacterium
ACCTATACCTGGAAAGATGCGGTGCTGTATGCCCTTGGCGTTGGGGCAGGCTTTTCCGATCTGGATTACTGCTACGAGAAGGATCTGAAGGTGATCCCCAGTTTCGGGATCACCACGATGTACGATTTCATGCCGCAATTGCTGGCTGCCAGCAATGTGAATCTGGCGGGCATCCTTCACGGCGAGCAGGAAATGATCTTTCACAAGCCGATTCCACCGGAAGGAGAATTAACCACCGAAGGCAGGATCACGCATTACTACGACAAGGGTAAAGACAAAGGCGCCCTGGTGGTGGGGCAAAGCGAAACCTACCATTCCAACGGGCAGAAGCTGTTTACCAGCATCGGGACCGTGTTCGCCCGCTTGGACGGCGGATTTGGTGGCGAAGATGCACCCAAGAAGAAGATCGAATTTCCGGAAAGAAATCCGGATTTTGAGAGTGAAGCCAGTCCCCTGGAGGATCAACCACTTATTTTCAGGCTTTCCGGCGATGTCTTCCAACTGCATGTCGATCAGGAATTTGCCGAAATGGCCGGGTTTGAAAAGCCCATCATGCACGGTCTTTGCACCCATGGATTTGCCTGCAGAGCACTGATTGAAAACCTTGTTCCGGGAGAGCCGGAAAAGGTCCGGCGCCTTGCCTGCCGGTTTTCCAAAACCTTATACCCGGGGGAGCCGATTAAAACCCTGATCTGGCAAACCGGGGAAGGTCAGGCGCTGTGGCGGGTCCTCAATACCAAAAACGGCGAAGTGGTGATTGACAACGGGATCTTTGAATACGGTGATGTTCCCAAGGACGAAATCCGCTTTAATAACCGTGTGGCAATTGTTACCGGCGCGGGTGCCGGTCTGGGCCGGATGTATGCCCTGGAACTTGCCAAACGCGGCGCCAAGGTCCTCGTCAATGACCTGGGCGGCGCGCGGGACGGTTCCGGAGATGGTTCCACGAGCGCGGCTGACAAGGTCGTTGATGAAATCAAAGCATTGGGGGGTGAAGCAGCGGCCAATTACGATAGCGTGGCCACCGCCGAAGGCGGTGAAAATATCGTCAAAGGCGCCTTGGAGGCCTTCGGTACCGTGGACATCCTCATCAACAATGCCGGAATCCTGCGGGACAAAGGCTTTTTAAAGATGGAGCCGGAAAACTGGCAGATAGTTCTCGATGTTCATTTAAACGGTGCTTATTACGTATCCCGTCCGGCGTTTGCCGTGATGAAAGAAAAAGGGTACGGCCGTATTCTGATGACCACCTCGGCGGCCGGCCTCTACGGCAATTTTGGCCAGACCAATTACACCGCCGCCAAAATGGGTCTGGTGGGATTGATGAATACGCTCAAGCTGGAAGGGCAAAAATACGACATCAAGGTCAACACGATCGCTCCCGTGGCAGCCTCACGGCTTACCGAGGACATTTTGCCGCCGGATTTTCTGGACAAATTAAAACCGGAGCTGGTGGCGCCCATGGCAATTTTTCTCGTATCGGAAAAATGTCCGGCAAGCGGCAATATCTACAATGCCGGGATGGGCAGTTTTAACCGGGCCGCCATGGTTACCGGGTCCGGGGCTGTTGTGGGTGACGGCCATGAGATCCCCACCGCCGAACAGCTGGTCGCTCAATGGGAACCTATTACCAGCCTTCAAGGTGCCAAAGAATATCAGAATCTGAATGAGCAGATCGGCGATCTTCTGACCGCTTTTTCGAAACCGGCGGGGGCGCCTGCGGCCTCCGATAGATTCGGCGCAGTGGCGGATGTCTTCAATCACATGCCTGAAGCTTTTGTAGCGGATGCCGCCGCCGGCCTTGATGTCGTTTTTCAGTACAACATCACCGGAGAAGGCGGCGGCGACTGGTGCTGCGTGATTAGGGACGGTAGTTGCCGGATCGAGGCCGGGACCCACGAAAAGCCAACCTGCACCCTGAAGATGGATGCCGCCGATTTTCTGGCGATGATGAACGGCCAGCTTGCCGCCATGCAGGCCTACACCTCGGGAAAGCTTAAAATCGGTGGGGATATTATGAAGTCACAACTTATCGAGAAGCTGTTTAAATATGAATAAGGTTCAGAGGTTCAAGGTTCAGAGGTTCAGGGGATTAAGGATTAAGTAAGGATTAAGGGATTTAGAAATGGTTTTTGCGTATTTTATGGCAAAAAACCAAAACACAAGCACCACCTGATCTTAAAATTGGGCCAAATAAATTCAAAATTATTATATTGTAAGGAGAAAGAGATGATCGGAATTACTTCATACGGTGCATATATTCCACGATTGAGACTGGAGCGCATCGCCATTTTTCAGGCCATGGGCTGGTTTGCACCCGCTATCATGATGGTGGCCCAGGGCGAACGGTCCATGTGCAACTGGGATGAAGACACCATCACTATGGCCGTAGCGGCTTGCCGTGATTGCCTGCGCGGTCGGGATAAAGGCAAGCTGGATGCACTTTACCTGGCCTCCACGACGATGCCTTTCGCGGACCGGCAAAATGCCGGCATTGTCTCAGCGGCGCTCAATCTCAGAGACGACCTGATCACGGCGGACTATACCGCTTCCCAGAAGGCCGCTACCACCGCCCTGATTACGGCTGTTGAATCCATAAAAGGCGGTGAGCGGAAAAACATTATGGTTGCGGCCGGCGACAGCCGGCAAACCAAGACCGCCTATTTTTATGAAATGTGGTTCGGTGACGGTGCCGCCTCTTTAACCGTCGGGGACACCGATGTGATTGCTGAATACAAGGGCTCTTATTCCTTGTCCTGTGATTTTGTGGATCACTACCGCGGTACCGATAAAAAATACGATTATGTATGGGAAGAACGCTGGACCCGTGATGCGGGCTATGGAGAGATCATCCCTCAGGTCGTCAAGGGGCTTTTTGACAAACTGGGCATCAGCATGGATGATGTCGACAAATTCGTTTATCCCTGTTTTTTTAAACGCGATCATCGTAACATTGCCCGAGGCCTCGGCGCCACTCCTGAGAAACTGGTGGACAACATGCATGAGGTCTGCGGCGAAACAGGTGTCGCCCATTCATTTATGATGTTTATTTCCGCCCTGGAGAAAGCTAAACCCGGAGAACGGATCCTCATGTGCGGTTTCGGCCAGGGCGCCAATGCGCTTTATTTCGAGGTGACGGAAAATATTACCAAACTGACTGCTAGAGACGGTGTCGTCGGATCACTGGCCAATAAGAAATCCACCGATAACTATCTTAAATGGCTCAAATTCAGAGATTTGATCCAGACGGAAATGGGAATTCGGGCCGAGGCGCCCACCCAGACCGCCACTTCGGTGCTGTGGCGCAAAAACAAAATGATTCTCGGGTTGGTGGGAGGCAAATGCCGGGAGTGCGACACCCCTCAGTTTCCCAAAGCCGATATCTGCGTCAATCCCGATTGCGGCGCCGTTCACAGCCAGGACGATTATGAGTTCGCCGATATACCTGCCAGGGTGAAGACGTTTACCGGAGATTTGCTGTCGGTATCTGTGGATCCGCCGGCTATTTACGGCATGGTGCAGTTTGAAGGCGGGGGACGGATCGTGGCGGATTTTAGCGACTGTGAACTTGATAATATCAAAGTCGGACTTCCGGTGCAGATGGCCTTCAAATGCAAGGGAGTGGATAAGGAACGCGGATTTGTCAACTATTTCTGGAAAGCCGTACCCGCTCCGGGGGCTCTGGCAGAAATGAACCGGATGCGGTTTGATGACTGTGTTGCCATCGTTACCGGCGCCGGTGCCGGACTCGGTCGGGCCTATGCCCTTGAGCTGGCAAAACGCGGCGCCAGGGTTGTGGTCAATGATCTGGGCGGGGCGCGGGACGGGAGCGGTGAAGGGGCTTCGGCCCCGGCAGACTCGGTAGTAAAAGAAATCAAGATTTTTGGCGGCGAAGCGGTAGCCAATTACGATAACGTGGCAACACCCCAAGGCGGTGAAAACATCGTTAAGACGGCCCTGGATGCTTTCGGACGGGTTGATATCCTGGTTAACAATGCGGGTATTCTCAGGGACAAAAGCTTTTTAAAGATGGAGCCTGACAACTGGAAAGCTGTGATGGATGTGCATTTAAACGGTGCCTACCATGTGACCCGGCCGGCCATGGCGGTGATGAAAGAAAACGGGTACGGCCGGATCGTCATGACCACTTCGGCGGCGGGTCTGTATGGCAATTTCGGCCAAACCAATTATTCGGCTGCCAAGATGGGGCTGGTTGGGCTGATGAACACCTTGAAACTGGAAGGGAAAAAATACAACATCAAGGTAAATACCGTGGCCCCCATCGCCGCCTCCAGGTTGACCGAAGACGTCATGCCGCCCGAACTTTTTGAAAAATCAAAGCCGGAGTTCGTCACCCCCATGGTCATGTATTTATGCAGCGATAAATGCCGCGAAACCGGGGCCATCTTTAACAGCGGCATGGGCTATTTCAACCGGGCGGGCATTTTGACCGGTCCGACGGTTCAACTGGGAGATTCCGAAAATCCTCCTACACCCGAACAGATCCAGCAGAATTGGGAGAAAATCAACTCCATGGACGGGGCCAAAGAAATGGAGGACGCCAATACCGCCATATTGGCCCTCATCACACAGCCCGGCAAAGACAGAGGCGGAAGTCGGCCTCCGGCCCGTAGGGGCCATAAGGGACTGCGCCCCGGAGGGAAAGGGGAATTCGGAAAGGGGAATGGGAAAATATTGTAAAGAGAAGCTGGGAAGCTGAAGGCTGAAAGCTCAAAGGTCGTAATGCAGCTTTTGCCTCTATCCTTACCCGGATTTGCCGCAGGAAGAGAACTAAAGAGGTAATGTCGCAAATTATAGGTGTCAGGTTTCAGGTGTCAGAATTTAGCACTTTTGATGCCTTGTGAAACTACAGTTTCTTTTTCGATCAAACTGACCGCTCCGGGTGCCAGCGGCTGGGCTAAACGCTGAATCAACAAGCATTTACTATTTTCTCAATGTGCTAGAACTAATAAACTAATTCAACCAATCAACCAATCAACCTCTATTCGGGAGGATATCATGGCTAAAGGAATAAAAGATAAAGTTGCAATTATCGGTATGGGTTGCACGCGCTTCGGCGAACGCTGGGATATGGGCGCTGAAGAATTAATGGTGGAAGCCTTCCAAGAGTGTCTAGCGGACGCCGGCATCGAAAAGAATGAAATCGGTGCGGCCTGGTTGGGAACCTGTTTTGACAATATCAATGTGGGCAAAAGTGCGCTGCCGCTGTCGATGACCCTTCGACTTCCCAATATCCCTGTAACCCGTGTTGAAAACTTTTGCGCCACCGGCACCGAGGCTTTTCGCGGGGCTTGTTACGCGGTGGCCTCCGGTGCCTATGATATTGCCCTGGCCCTGGGAGTGGAGAAACTCAAGGACACCGGTTATGGCGGTCTGCCCAGTTTTACGGGATCCGATTCGGGCAGCCTAACCTGGCAGTGGTTTCCAAACATGACGGCTCCTGGCGCCTTTGCCCAGCTTGCCAGCGCTTATGGCGCTAAATATAAAATTGCGGATCAGGATCTGAAGCGGGCCATGGCGCATGTGTCTGCCAAAAGCCATGCCAACGGGGCCCTGAATCCCAAAGCACATTTGCGCAAGGCGGTTTCCGAGGATCAGATCATGGCTGCTCCCATTATAGCCCATCCTCTCGGACTCTTTGACTGCTGCGGTGTCAGCGACGGTGCCGCCTGCGCCATCGTTACCACGCCGGAGCTGGCCAAACAGCTGGGCAAAAAAGACATCATCACCGTCAAGGGCCTTCAGCTGGCGCTCAGCAGCGGTCAGGAAATGGGCTATAACGATTGGGACGGAGACCATTTCGTAACTACCAGCAAGTGCAGCACCAAAGCGTATCAGGAAGCGGGAATTACCAAGCCAAAGGAAGAGATCAGCATGATGGAGGTG
The DNA here is from genome assembly GCA_945787595.1 of uncultured Desulfobacterales bacterium. Next base: position 5,908 of record CALZJV010000186.1, read on the forward strand.
CACGATTGCTTTTCCATCACGGAGCTGGTTACCATGGAAGATCTGCACATTTCCGAGCGCGGGCGGGCCTGGCGCGATGTGATGGATGGGGCTTTCGATTGTGGCGGGCCGGTCCCCTGTCAGGTTGATGGGGGCTTGAAATGTTTCGGCCATCCCATTGGCGCTTCGGGCTTGAGAATGCTGTATGAGATTTATCTGCAGTTTCACGGCCGGGCCGGTGAGCGGCAGATTGAAGATCCCAGATTCGGGCTAACTCATAATCTGGGCGGCTTTCCGGCAATGAATGTATGCAGTATATCGGTCGTGGGGAAATATGAAGCGTGAGAATGCAAAGCGCAGAGAGCATGGGGCAGAGGTAAAGGAATTCGGATTTCGGAATGTGGAATGCGGAAGGTAGCAAGAGGGGAAGGAAGTTAGGAAGTTGAGAAGCAGAGAAGCTGGGAAGCTATGAAGTTAGGAGGTTGAGAAGCTCGAAAAGCTATATGGCTGGAGGCTCAAAGGTCATAAAGCAGGTTTTAGTTTTTCTTACTGCCACTTCCTGACACCTCGTATGAGCCTCCGCGAGGCCAGGCAGCGAACCGCAAAACAAGGGAAAAGCAAACCGCAGAATATCGAATAACGAATATCGAATTTCGAAGGGTGGAATCGCCTCGCTCACTCTTTTAATAAAAATAGATTGAATACATTCAATCGACATTCGAAACTTGTCCGCCTTTGGAAGATTTGCTTTTTTAGAATTTTATTTTCGATCAGTCTGGACATTTTTCAGGTCAGCGGCTGGGCTGACTTCTGAAACCTGACACCCGACACCTAATTCTGATAACCCCTTTCAATATGCTGTCAGAAAAACCTGATAATGGCCTAAAGCTTATCGTTTCTAAAACTTAGTGTTCTTAAGGCACGACCAAGAGATTTAATACCATGGAAATACTCAATTACACCGAAGAACACCACAACTTCCGTGAGCGTTTGAGGGATTTTCTGGAAAAGGAAGTGACGCCTTTCGCAGACCAGTGGGAGCGAGACAAGATCGTTCCCAAAAGCGTGTGGAAAAAGATGGGACAGGGCGGATTTTTATGCACGGATGTGGCGCCGGAATACGGTGGGCTGGGGGGGGATTTCCTGTATTCCCTGATTGTGGCCGAAGAAATGACCCGAACCCGGCAAACCGGTCTATCAGCGCCCCTGCACAGTGACATTGTGGTTCCCTATATAAGCTCCTTTGGTTCGGAAGAACTGAAGAAGAAATATCTACCCGGTTGCGTCTGCGGTGATATCGTGACGGCGGTGGCCATGACGGAGTCGGGTGCCGGCAGCGATCTTGCCGGTATGCAGACGGCTGCCGTGGAAGAGGGCGAGGAAGTCGTCATCGATGGCTCCAAGACGTTTATCTCTAATGGCCTTAATGCGAATCTAGTTGTGGTGGCGGCCAGGGATCCGGCATTGGGTGACCCTTATGAGGCACTTTCTTTATACGTGGTTGAGTCTGGAACTCCCGGATTTACCACGGGACGCCACCTCGAGAAAATGGGGATGTGGAGCCAGGATACCGCCGAACTCTTCTTCTCCAAGTGCCGCATACCTAAAAAAAATCGCCTGGGCAACAAGGGTATGGGATTTCTAATGCTGATGCAAAATCTTCAACAGGAACGCCTGGTGTGCGCCATCATGGGTATTACCGCTGCAGAGTATATTCTGGAATGGGCCATGAATTACTGCAAGCAGACATCCATTTCGGGCAAACCGATTTCAAAATCCCAGGCGGTGCAATTTGCGCTGGTGGAAATGGCCACTGACGTGAAACTCGGTAGAACCTTCGTCGACAAGCTGGTCGCAGATCACATAGAAAAAAAAGATATCATCGTTGAAACGTCCATGGCCAAATACTGGACAACCGACATGCTAAATCGTATCGCCAACCGTTCCCTGGACCTGTGCGGAGACTTCGCTATGTCGGAGAAATGTCCTATCGTGAGGGCCTGGCGTGACGCCAAAATCATGACGATCTTTGCAGGGACCAACGAGATCATGAAGAATATTGCGGCGAAATTTATGGGACTGTGATCGGAAAATTGGAATGCGGAAATCGGAATGCGGAATGGGGAAATCGGAATGGTGAGTGGGGAAGTTGGAATGGGAAATACGGGAGCTGATACTCGGGGTCATCGCCGATCCGGGCGGAACCTCGCGGGCCATAGAAATGAAAATAAAGTGAAACCCATCCTTGTTTAAAGTTTGAAATGCGCTATTTAGGACAGAGGTAAAAAATCATGGCACAAGTAATTACCGACCGGCGGGACATCGATTTTGTTCTCTATGAGCAATTCAAGGTCGAAGAGTTGACGAAACATGAAAAATTTACCGAATTTAATAGAAAAACATTTGACCTAATCATCAACGAAGCGCGCAATCTGGCCGTCAAGGAAATATTGCCGACTTTTGCCGAAGGAGATCGCGAAGGAGTCCGGCTGGAAAACGGCCAGGTAAAGGTTCCGGCATGTTACCATCGTCCATACCATCTTTTTAGAGAAGGCGAATGGACTGCCATGGTGGCGGATCCGGCGCTCGGCGGCCAGGGGCTTCCCTATTGTGTATCCCAGGCGGCGGGCGAATATCTAATCGGGGCCAATTATGCCTTTACGTTATACGGCGTTGTGGGCCATGCCGCCGGAGAGCTGATTGAAGTCTGCGGTACCGAAGAGCAGAAAAGGCTGTTTTTAAAAAAAATGTATACCGGTCAGTGGAGCGGCACCATGCAGCTCACCGAGCCCCAGGCCGGATCCGATGTGGGTGCGCTGACCACCTCGGCTATAAAAAATCCGGACGGAACCTATTCCATCACGGGCAACAAAATTTTTATTACGGCCGGAGACCAGGATCTGACCGAAAATATCATCCATCCGGTGCTGGCCCGTATCGAAGGCGCTCCCAAAGGCACAAAAGGTATTTCGCTGTTTATCATCCCTAAAATCTGGGTCAACCAAGACGGCAGTTTGGGCGAACCCAATGATATTGTCTGCACCGGTCTGGAGGAAAAAATGGGCATCCACGGCAGCTCAACCTGTTCCATGGCATTGGGCAGCAAGGGCAACTGCCGGGGTCTTTTGTTGGGCGAAGAGAACAAGGGGATGCGCGCCATGTTTTACATGATGAACGCGGCGCGCCTGGCAGTCGGCTTTATCGGTTTTATCAGCGGGTCCGCCGCCTATATGTATGCCCTGAATTATGCCCGCGAACGTCTGCAGGGCAAAGATCTTGAATTTATCCGCGACCCGGATGCACCCCAGGTGCCCATTATTCGTCATCCGGACGTGCGGCGCATGCTGCTGTGGATGAAGGCCCATGTCGAGGGCATGCGCAGTTTTATCTATTATGTCGGTTCTCTGTTCGACCTGCAGGCATGTAGCGACGATCAAGAGAAAATTGAGCATTACCAGGGCCTGATCGACTTGCTTACCCCGGTCATTAAATCCTATTGTTCGGATCGCGGTTTTGAGGTCTGCACAGAGGCCGTTCAGGTTCATGGCGGATACGGCTATACCCGCGATTATCCGGTGGAGCAGCTTCTCAGGGACTGTAAAATTGCTTCTATTTATGAAGGAACCAACGGGATTCAGGCTATGGACCTTCTGGGGCGCAAGCTGGGAATGAAGGGTGGTTTGGTGTTCATGAATTACCTTGCGGAGATACAAAAAATTACCGCTACTGCCAGGAAAATCGGTGGTCTGGAAGATCTGGCTGCCCGGGTTGACGAAGCCATCAATCGGTTGGGTGAGATCGCCATGCACCTTGGCAAAACCGCGCTGTCCGCCGATTTCAAAGTGGCGTTTGCCTATGCCAAACCGTTTCTGGATGTTATGGGGGATGTCTGCATGGCCTGGATGCTTTTGTGGCGGGCGACCCTGGCAGTTCCAAAATTGGAAAAACTGGCCGGCGGTTTAGACCTCAAAGCCAGACAAGAAAAGGCGGGCAAAAACAAAGAGACGGCATTCTATGAAGGTCAGCTGCAATCCGCCAAATACTTCATAAACTCGATTCTGCCGATTACGATGGGCAAAATGAATGCCATTGAGACCGGCGATGCCGCGACGGTTGACATACCGGAGGCCTCCTTCGGGGGATAACGAGTATTTGGTTTCAGGTGTTAGCCCAGCCGCCGACCAAAAAAACGGCCAGTCTAATCAAAGAAGAAACTCTAAAAAAACGAATAACGAATAACGAGCAACGAGTGACGAATTAAGGAATTCTTTCTATTTTATTATTTAAAAGAGCAGAGCGAAGCGACATCCACAATTCGTCAATCGTAAATCGTCATGTATTCTGTCTGTTTAAAAATGACTGAGCGAAGCGACAGCCACCATTCGTCATTCGTCATTCCATGAAGTTTCATATGAGGTGTCAGATAAAGCCGGACTAGAGCTTAAAAGGAAATCTCCCAGTGTCTTTGTTCATTCTTTTACCAATAATTTTTTCGGCTTCTCTGGTCCTGACCATGGTCGGGCTTGGCGGCGGTCTTATTTTTTCACCGCTTTTTATTTTACTGCAGTTTCCGGTTCACACGGCGGTGTCGGCATCCCTTTTTTTAAACGGCATTGCGGCCATTTCAGCGGCCATTACTTACTTTCGCAAGAAAATGGTCGATGTAAATATCGGACTGCCGCTGATCATCTCCTCATCCCTTTTCGCCCCGCTGGGGGCCTATGCAACTTCTAAGATCAACCTTAAGCTTTTTACCGCCGTCCTGGCCATGGTCATTTTGTTGGCTGCCGCCAGGATGATCTTTTCTAAAAAAGTAGAAAGTGAAGGCAAAGAAATTGCCACCGCCCACAGGATCATTGGCGGGGGTGTCATCGGAATGGTGATTGGGTTTGTCGCCGGGTTACTGGGCATCGGCGGCGGTGTATTTATCGTCCCCCTGCTGATTTATGTTCTGCGGGTCCCCACCAAAACAGCCGCCGCAACCTCTATCTTTATTGTGGTCTTTTCATCGTTCAGCGGCTTTATGGCCCACGTTTCCATCGCCAGGCCCGATTGGAGATTCATTTTAATAGCGGCGCTGTTTTCTTTTGCCGGAGGGCAGGTGGGCTCTCGAATAATGGCCGAGAAACTGAAAGGACCTACAATTCGAAAAATATTCGGTGGGATTCTGCTGCTGTTTGTCTTGAAATTACTTCAGAGAGTTTTTATGTAAACTCAGCAATGGCGAAGTTTATTCTTAATTGATATATTCTCATATTTATCAGCGCCATTAGGCAAGAATATATAATTTTCCGTGAAATCGAAAACTGTTTGGCTGATTCGGGATTTAAATTGATTAACTCAACAAATCTGAATAAATTAGATGCGATACCGAAGTAGGAGAGGAGGCACGATATACACACTCAGGTCAAAATGTAGATTACCAAATACGCAATCTTTACTCCGCCGAGATTGTGAATTTGTCCAGCAAATCTTAACATTATAATCCAATCGTTTTTGATTTAAAGCAATAATTTCGATATACAAATTATGATCCATCCAAACTCAATATCCTTTTAACTCAGACTTTTTATTAAATAGCGATGGCGGGCATAAAAATGAAGTACTCAAAATTGCTGGTTTGAGAATCGAGAAGGGGTATTGGAAGACCTTCATCTACTGATTGCAACTGGTTTGTTTGCAGGCGAGCCTGGATAACTAAGCGGTGAACAATAAATAACTTTACATTTTTCTTGGTGAAAACGAGTAGTTCCAATTAGGTAATGTATTATGCTTTTCCAATTGAAGTTGTGACATTTCCTGGTCAGGAACTTTTTGGCCATTTGTATATCTTTTATGAACCAAAGTTGCTCTCACTTTTAACCCTGACCTATCTTTGGGCATAGTTTTTGTCCTTCTCATAAACTTTAGAATGGTTTCATAGCTGTTCAGCGGTATCCCTCTCCAGTTATTGCTGATAGGACCGAATAAGCGATGTTCAATCGGGTTCCATTTTGAGGCTCCTGGAGGATAATGGCAAACCGTTACACTGAGCTGATATGGATCACATAGCTTTCGTTGAAGCTCATATTTCCACGCTCTTACCCGGTAGCCGTTACTGCCGCCGGCATCAACCAGAATAAGAAGCTTTTTGCGTCCCGGGTATCTCTTTAACCCAACTTGCTTCCACCACCGGACAATACAGTCCACCGCAAATGCCGGCGTGTCATGATGAATACCCACAGACATAAAACCTGTATTGGCTTGCATGTCATAAACGCCAAAGTTTATGGCTATTCCTTCTGCATATTGTCGAAAATCGTGATCACTAACTTCAAAGGCTTTTTGGCGCCATGAGGTTCCATTATTTTTGAAATCACCCACCATTTCCCTCTTTTTGCTATCGGCACTAATCGCAGGATTGCCTTCCTCAACAAACTGGCGACGAACTGCGTTGATGTACTCAAACTGTTGATTTCTCTGCGCGCGTGCTTCGGGTGTTTTTTTTGCACCCAAAGCCTTTTTTTTGTGATTGACTTTCAATGAATATCCGAGGTCTTTGAGCAGTCTGCCAACACTTGTACGATTAACCTGTTTGACACCCAAAGCCTTAAGTTCATTGGTTAGCTTTTGTGCTGTTTTTCTTGTCCATTTTAAACCGGTCATGGGATCACCGGCTGTCTCGTACTGCATCAATGTTTCTATCATAGCGATGATTTGCGGCGTTTTTTTTCCAAGATCTTGCGGCCCCCGCCCACTCGCCGAACCCTATCGGTTTCTATTTTACCACTCCATAACTCCTGACGACCTTTGGCCACCGTATGCATATCCAAACCGAATAGCTGCGCTATTTTTTTGTCCCCTCCATGTCCCAGTTTGATAGACTCCAGACCGGCATATAGACGCCGTTGTTTCTCATCCAAAAGACTAACAAACAATTCAACCAGCGTTTTGCCCTCCTGAAACAAAACCTCTGAACTCATTGGTTCTAACGCCAAATCGGCAATGGCTTGTTGCTTCTTTCTTTCACTGCACTGACGCTTGCGTTTTTTCATCCTTGACGAACAGTAAAGATAACGACCGCACACTTTGTGTCTATCAATCCTCGTGTCTTTTAAAAGTTTTAAAACCGCCACTCTAATTCCCACGTGTAATAGGCTCTCCAATTCAAATTCAAAATAACCGGCCTCAGAATGATCAACGTGGTGCTCAATCGTATTGAGCAAGGAGCCTTGCTTGGAAAAATGAACGCCTCGGCATGACCACAGTCCTTGCTCATTGAAGCGAGCAATTCCAGGAAGTGTGTAGTACTTT
>CALZJV010000187.1 GCA_945787595.1 uncultured Desulfobacterales bacterium
TTTTCATAATCCTCTTCGGTTAATTAATGTAAAAACCGCAAGCCCTTTCTCATTGATTAAAGACTTATTGTTATTCCTTTATCGCTTTGAACTGATACAACGATGTGCGTTTTCCCGATGTAATTTGATACGGGGTGAGGTTGTATTTCATAGCCTTGATAATATCGTTTGATACTATCAATAAATCCCGGGTATTTCAGATCCTTTTGACAACCTATTGTCCGACGACCCAAAAAAGATTTTGTAAAATTTGACCTATCTTTACGAGCTGTCCGTCTAACAAATTAGAAAGCAACTCTATCAGTAACCTATACTCAATTTAGGTGAAAACCCAATCATGACGGGAGGGACATTATGCGCACAATGACGAGGATCCAATCCGGAAGGAACCGGCGACAGCAGCTTACGTGCGGCCTGGGACTCTTTCTAACCGTTTTTATTATCACCAGGGGGGACGTTTTAGCGGCGGCAAATACATCCCCCACCATCCGGCTTTTTCCGACCACAGTCGTCGAAAATATCAAGCAGACCGGTGAGGCTGCCAAGGCCATGGAGGCAGATCTTCAGGGAGTGATTGATCGTCTGAATCAGCAGGAAGAACTCTACACGGCCAGCAAATGCGAAGGAGCAGAAGCGGAGCCGGGCTGCAGCGAGATCGCCGGCCAGCTCAGTCAAACTTACCTGGAAATGCTGGATCTGATGGAAGCACGCTTGCCGGGTATGGAGGATTCCGTCAGGACCACCGGTGCCAGCCTGGAAAAACGCATCCGCAAGGAACTCGGACACAAAACGACACCAAGGGGACTGCAAAAGCTGCTTGAAAGAACACCTCAAAAACCGGCCGAAGCCCCTCGCTACAAACGACCTTCGAGAAAATTAAGCGAAAAATTCAGACAATATTACAACCTTGTGGCGATGAAACCGACAGCGGATTCAAGCGGCTCCCTTGCCGCGGTAGCGGCTGAAATATACCTTGATACCCAGGAAGTTCAGGATCTGATTGCACTGACCCGCGATGAAATCAGCCGCGCCAAGCTCATGATCGATCTCGACCAGGCCTACGGCATCATCACGCCGGAAATGTTTGAGATGGTCGCCCAGGTGAAGACGATTTTATTTGGGGAAACCGGTGAGGCGGGCGGTATCCCGGGACCCCCGCCGGGAAGCACCCAGGCAGAATATCAAAGTCCTCTGGAACAGTAGGGAGCTGGGGCAGTGAAATGTTACTCGTAAATAGACTCATTTGGACTTAAATTTTGATCTCATTTTTGTTCCGACTTGCAGAAGGGTTCAGATTTCAGGTGTCAGCCCAGCCGCCGGCCAAAAAAACGGCCGGTCTGATCGAAGAAGAAAACTTAACGGCATAAATATACAATTTTCTGACAGGATCAACAGGATGGACAGGATAAATATACTAAACCAAAAAAATCCTGTAAATCCTGTCTAAATAAATGAAGTTTCATATGAGGTGTCAGGACGGAAGCGGCAGGGTATTGAATCCTGACACCTGACACCCGAAACCATATACCCGTAGATTGGAATGTAATCGGGATATCAGCAAAAAATTGCTCCTAATTATGATTATTCTCGCGCTTCTGTTTTTATCGTGTGAGAATCGCAAATATCTAAAACCGGCTTGTACACTACCCTCAGGCGTAAACCTTGAAGAGGCCTTGGACCATTCCAGAAAAGACCTTGGACATTTGGAATGTGAGCCCATGTTTGACGACTACTTTGTACGGCTCATTGATGTTGCCAAACGTGATCCGGATATGGAAAACAAACGCCGCTTCAGTGAATTTCTGGAATGGGCCCATGATCGGGGGATCATCGATAAAATTCAGGCCCGCAGCTATTACAACCGATATTTTAACACCACGTTCATGTCACTACCGGATGATTATAATGTTTGTTCCTCCTGTACCGAGGAAACAAAAAATAACCTTGAGAATCAAATGGAAAATGAGCTCCGCCAGAAAGAAGAGGGGCTGTTGAAAGCCTGCCGGGATAAAAGTGCCTATTACATAGCTTCGGATCAATACAATTCGATCCTGCTGTTGCTAGACGCTACCTGCACGTCGTGCCGGAATTGAAAAGAAAGTGAGCTAAAATTTAGAATGACTCAAATGAGCTAAATTTGTGGCATTCTATCAATTAAATAAGGACAGATAGAGCGTAGCGTTTCCTTAACCCTGGCCCAGACCGATCACCCGTATGTAATGCTCATAAGTTAGGTTTGCAATAACACATAGGCAATATTAATAGGCATGAACGTGTCGCGACAGGGCGGGCTTTAGACATTTTAGGCAATTTAGTCACTTTAGTCATTCGTTTATTCCGCTATACCAGCCTGATATAATCGGGAGGATTCATCACGGGTGCGTTAGGGGCGTTGTTCCTAGGAATCGTGCTGCTGTATGTATTGAATATGTCTGAGGTGTTAGCCATATCCGTATTGGATGTTCCCAGCGTTCAGCGGGTGCTTTTGTGGGCCTATGAGAACCTCAGGTTGTCTGTGGTCCCCTTTTTCTTAACGATCGTATTTTATACCGGCGCCCTGTGGCGCTTAAAACATTATCTGAAAGATCATGGTACTTCCGCGGAAAAAATTGCGCAGGCCGATCATCTTGTGGATATTTGGATCAACCTTTTTTTCGGCATCGGTGTGATCTGGACGGCCATCGGCATGCGGGGTGCCTTGCTGGAAGGGCTTGGGAACCTGAATGCTAGTTCGGCTGCCAAACTAGGGGCCTTTTCCATCCTGCAGCGGCTCGTTGACGGCGGTATTTTGCTGGCGCTTTCCACCACCATTGTCGGAGCCGTTGGCGGATATCTTTTACGTCTCGTTAAATCCCTGGCCGTTGGTACTCAGGTGAGAGCCTGCTACAACCGGCTGGCAAATCAGCAGGCCGAGGCGGTCAACGCCGTTCTGAAATCCATTGATGAGCAACTCAACCAACTGGTGTCATACGCGGAGAAGCAACCGCCGGAACAGCGGTGACTATGCCCTTAGTCCATTTTTTCTGACAACATGTTGTAAAGAAATGAATGTTCCAGCAAATCACAAATACCATTGATTGAAGATTGTCGATTGAAGATTGAATATTTAAGGTCCGCCGCTCTCCGAGCTGGAAGCCGGTGGGATCAATTATTAAAAAAAAGATCATAAAAAAGGCAGAGCGAAGCGACATCCACAAATATTCAATCTGCAATCTTCAATTTTCAATTCCGACTTGTCCGGGTTAGGAATATGGAATAAAAATGCAATTCCTTTTTTGCCGCAACGAACCACGGACGACCAGCAACGGACAATGAGTGTTTTACACTCAAATCGGAGAAGTCTATGACCCCTTTGCATCCACCACCGATGTTTTTCTTCCAGAGCGACCCGAGCCTGTTTGATGATGCGGAAATGCTGCAAACGGATGTCCCCATGGCGCCGCCGGACGTCAGACCTGCCATCGTGGAACCGGCGAACCTGAAAGCAGAGGCAAAAGTACTTCAAAAGAAAATCGTCGCGCTCAAAGAAAAGCTTGAGGAAATGCAATCCCGGATACCAGCAGCGATGGCCGCTGCCGAACATGCATCGGCCCAGGCTATCAAAGCGGCAAAAACGGAGGAAGATGTCCGCGACCGGGTGGCTAAAGTAAAACAGGAGCTGGCAGAAGTCTCACAAACGCTCGCTGACACCCGGCGCGAAATTGAGGTGCGGGAATTAAATCTGGTAAAGATTTTGGAAGATATTGCCGACAAGCGCCGAGTTCGCGCAGAGTTGAAAACCCAAATTGAAAACGAAACTCAGGGTCTGACAAAAATTCGCGAAAAGATGGATCGGGCCCAGGAAACACTGGACCAAAATCATCAACCGGATCAGAAGCCCGTCAAAAAGCCACCCGGGGTAACGCCACCGCCGCAGCCTGCTCAAAAGGAGTTTACCCTCCGATTTGCTTCAGATGAGGCTCTGGAGAAGCTTATCTCAGATGGCAAAGTGAATTTTTATGCCATTGCCGGCAAAAATGCCTGGCGTTTAAAGCTGTCCGGGGAAAGGCCGGGTTATATTGCAGCTAAATTCCCTACGCAAATTTATGAAATGGAAACCCCTACCGTTCCCATTGATTATGCTGCAGTTTTTCAGCGACAAATTGCTGTCTTCGGTCGGCACACATTGACCTGGGGGGTCACCTTGCCCGGACGAACGACGGATTCCATTAATCTGATGGTCAAAGGCCGCAAAGGGGGCGACTTGATCATCACGGCAGACGGTGAGGTGAAGTTAAATTAAAGCGATGGGAAATATGAAAGTTAAGATGCTGCCGGTGATTGCACTTTGCATTTGTATGGGGCTGTCGGCTTGCACGCATAATTACGCGGTGCACGATATTGATCCATGGTCGGATGCGCATTCGCTTGACAGCTGGCTGGAGGATATCCTTATTCCTTACCTAGTGCAGCAACTCGGTCGGCACCCGAGGTTTAAAGGGCAGCCCGTTTTGCTGGTCCGTATGCAGGGTGACAATGTCCAGCCTCGCATCGATGATTTGACGGACCAAATCCGGCAAAAGATCATGGACGCGCTGCTGAAACAACCGGGCCTCGATCTTTCCTGGCGACCGGCAATTCATCCCTGGAGACACCACCGCAGCCTGGAGGAAGTCTCTTGTGGAGATTTTCGCAAAATTCATTATTATGTCGGCATTGACTCCGGGCTGACCCAGGTGGAGCGTCACCTTTATGTAAAGATACGGGCCTTGAATCTTGTCGAGCAAAAATGGATACCCGGTTTCGGCAAATCATGGCAGGGAGTGCCGACTGCAGACCAGAGAGCGGCTCTGGATCGCGAACATCCGGATGACCACCTGCGCGGCCTGCGTCCACTGCCGTTTTCCGACCGCCAGCCGGATCTGCTGGCTGCCTACCTGGCGCGCAACTTAAGCTGTCTTATGCGGCAAGGGGAAGAAGACGATCCGGTGGTTTATGTAGAAAATGTTGCGCTGGATACCCCAAAGGTTTTCCAGACAACGCTAGAACTTATGTCAAAATACCTGGCGCGATTCCGAGAGGTCGAGGTCACCGATGATCCAACCCAGGCGAATGTCGCGGTGGTCAGCGAGATCCATGCCATCCATCAAAACCTACACCAGGTCTGGGTGGCAGCCCGTCGTCGTCAAGGGGCAAAATACCTGCCCGGTGCAGAAACCGAAGCCTACGTGCTGATCGACGCCCAAAAGCAGACAGCCGTCGCCGGCACCCATCCGCAGAATCCTGCGGAACCCCTACGCCCGTTGCAGCAGGTCAGCCCCCCTGCATTGATTTCATCATTTGGTTTGCTCACGCCGTTGAACCCGGCGTTTTGTGCAACCGATACCCCCTGGATCGCCGGTACACGGCGGGTGGAATCTCGTGAACACCTCCCCTCGGGAGGCTGTTTGGCGGTAGAAATCAGTCTTTCAACAGCGGCCCAGGTTTTTCTGGTGGGCCGCAGTGCCAACGGCGAACTGACGACACTGTTTCCATCCGAGTGTCCGGCCTTCAAAAAGATCGATGCGTTGCTTCGACCCGGGCAGCTGTTACAGTTTCCACCGCTTTCCGACAGCGGGCAAGGAATTCTGGCGTTAGACGATTCACCCGGAATGGAAAAGGTTTACGCCATTGCCATCACAGAACAGAATCTGGCGAATCGGTTCGCATACCGTTTGGCGCAACACCAGGGCTTGTGTCGTTCGGCAAAGAGTTTTGAGAGTATGTTAACGGTCGGTTCCCCGATAAGTCCAGCTGGGCGGATTCAACACTGGCAAAAATACTTAAACCATCTTTCTGACCGTTATCCGGAAATGGTGGAGTGGCGGCAGATCCTCTTTTGGCATGATCCGCCTTGATTTCGGAGCCGCTTCGCGAAACACAAATTTTGGTATTCATTTTCACCGCCCCGATGAAATAAGTGCAACAGAGATTTCATTGGGCAGGCAGAGACGCTGAGTACGCAGAGGACTTATTTTATTTTTTTCTCTGCGATCTTTGCGTCTCGAGCGAAGCGGGCGGTTATTGTTCACTTACCTAACCGCATAGCATAGCTTGGACCATCAGCATAGCTCAAGGTTTAAAGTGATTAATTAAAATGATTCATCCTTTTAATAATCTTACTAAATTAATGATATGCCTTTTGTTGCTTGGATATGGACAGCCGGTATTCAGCGCGGTCAAAAGTATTGAGCCGGATGTTGAAGCACTTTGGGATCGCTATCTGTCCGATGAGGCCCGAAAATCCCCTGCTATCCAGTATCCCTTTGAACGCTGTTTTAAACTGGCGTCAGCCAAATACAGCCTGCCCTTATCACTCCTTCTGGCTGTCTCTCGCGGGGAATCCAACTTTAATCCCAGAGCAAAATCAGATCGCAACTGCCATGGCTTGATGCAAATCCTATGGCCTCAAACAGCCAAACATCTGGGAATTTATCAGCTGGATGCGCTGTATGATCCGTGTACCAATATCCTTGCCGGAGCCAGATATCTCAGGGAAATGCTGGACCGCTATGACGGCAATTTACACCTGACGTTAGCGGCCTATAACTATGGACCCAATCGTATTCGCAAGAATTCCGACTCCAGCAGCATCCCCCAGGGTGCGCAATGGTACAGCAGCTATATCTATCACCACCTGAAACATATTCTGCGCGGCGCGACCGCCTCCGCCGCGGCATCCGCATCCGGTGGACGCCTCCGATACGATCCGGGACAACGGCTTGAAATCATAACCTTTACCAAGCCCTATCGTGCAGCCGGATTCTATCAATACCTTAAAGAAAGGGCTCCCGGGCTGAATCTGGACTGGTACCGGATGGGGTTGGGTCGATATCAGGTGGTGATGCACTATACCGATAAACGAGCGCTGGAAAAGGGTAAAAGAAAATTAAGAAAAATGGGAATACGGGTGAATGGCAGGTAACCACATAAAATTTTTTGTAAACCGAAACCGGCTTTGATTCGTCATAATAATTTAACGGAACTATATACCAAACTATGTTGAACCGATCGGTTTAGGACCAAGGAGACCTTATGAGCAACAACAAGAAGCGGTCGAATGGCCTGTTGTCCTTCCTGCTATGGCTTTTGTTGATGTCTATCATAATGGTTTCGGCGGCCCGTGGTGAAGATCGCGTGTTGTTGATCGGCGTCGGCCGATATGCGCAATTTGAGGAGAAGCTGAATGGTGTCAGCCTGGATATCGCCATGATGCGGGAATTTGTGCACCTGATGGGGTTTAAAACTCATGAAATCAAGGTTCTGGAACATGAACACGCATCTACCGCCAGAGTTTATGATGCGGTTGAAAACTGGCTGATCAACGGGGCCGGACCGGATGATCGGGTGCTGTTTTATTTCAGTGGGCACGGCTCTCAGATACCTGACGAAAACAATGATGAGGAGGATCAGTTTGATGAAGTGCTCTTGCTGTACGATACTGCTCTTACGGAAAAACGCGGACGGCAGACCCTGAGCGGCGTTTTGCTTGATGATCACTTGAACCATATGCTGGCGAGAATGAAAAGCCGCAACATTCTGGTTATCCTGGATGCCTGCCATAGCGGCAGCGCGACGAAGCGCATGCAGCTGTCTTCCCGTTCCTTTCAAACCGGCCAGGCTAAGGTGAAATACTTCTACTACTCACCATCACTGGAGGCCGCCGGCGGAAGCGGCAGTTTCGATCTTATGCAACCCCGAGCCATGCCTGGGGATGAGAGCCACTATGTTGCGATTACCGCCTGTCGCGATGATGAAAAAACGGTTGCCACCGCTCAGGGCAGTATTTTCACTTTAGGACTGCGTCAGACCGTAAGATCCGCAGCAGCGGCGGGAGCCAGCCTTACTCCCGAAGAACTGCAGCTTGGGACGACAAACTTCATTCAGGAACGGATTCGATCCGACGTGGCCGTTTTCCATCCCCAGATTGCCGGCAATATTGAACTTCGAAAACGTCCCCTTGAATTGATTGCTCCGGCCGGAGAGAACGGCTTCGTCCGGCAAAAACTGGAAACACTAGTGCACAAAAGCAATGAGACGGTGTGGATCAAACTGAACAAGGTGTGTTTCGAACCCGGTGAAGCCTTGGAAATATCCGTTTGGATACCTGAGCCGGGCTATTTGAATCTCATGCACATTGCAGCAGATGATCAGGCGACCGTGCTGTATCCAAACCAATATCACCCGCATAATGCCGTTGGACGGGGAAAGATTACCCTGCCGACCCGGCGCATGGATTTTGAGATTGTGGCCGAAGGCCCCTCCGGATCCAATTTGATCACCGCCTTTATAACCCGCTCACCCATAAACGGTTTTCAAGACGGTTTCAAGACCGCCAAAGGTGTGTTGGCGGAGCTGTCGCCAAATTCGACCCGATCATTGGTGATGCGCCAGGGTTCGGGTTGGCTGGCAGCAGGCAAAGTGGCTGCTGAAATTAGAGGAAGCGGGCAATGCAGGTAGGAGTAGGCGTTCACGGGTTCAAAGGTTTAGAGGTTCAAGCCCGCCCTGGTGCGACGTAATGTGGTTATGAAATTGCTTTCTCATTCTATGGGTTTGGCTTTCCATCACCACATTTTGACAGGCCGGTCTGGGCCAGGGGTTGCATTCTCGTCCCTGGACTGCATTTGGGATGTGCATTTACGAAAAAAGCGTCAGCTTCGTCAGGCCTATTCCAAAATTTGGAGCCAAATTGGCCATTATTTAGGGAAATGAGCATTTTTAACGTGGACTTTGGGTCTTTATTGCCTTCTTTGTCCTTAACCCTGAACGCTGAACCTTGAAACTTGTGAACGGTTACAAGTCGGAGGCAGGCATGAAGAGTTTTTTGTTGTTGGGGGTTTTACTATCTCTCATCGTATTCTCCGGTTCTTCTGCGGCCAAGGATTGCCGGCTGGGTGAAAATTACTATTTTCAGGCCAAGTCAGCCACCGGTCCATTGCGAAGCATAGAATGGCTGCACCAATCGATAGCGGTGTGTCCCAATTTCAACTCTTGGTATATGCTCGGCCTGTTGTATAAAAATCAGGGCAAGATCAGCGAGGCTATCGATGCATTTGTCCAGGCCGGTGAAAATGCCGTGACGTCAAAAGCCGAGGGACTGGCTCTGGCTCGCAAGGGTGAACTGCTGGCACAAACCGGACAGGTATTCCAGGCGCTGCGTGCACTCAAACTGGCCAAACGATTTCACCCCGAACCGGCACCGGATTGGCTGGAAAAATCCCTTAAAAGCGCCAGAATTCAATCCAGTCGTGTCGTTATACCGGCAGAAGAAATTGCCTCATTCCTGGAGGTCGGCACCCATATCAGCAAGGACCGCAGATTTGCCATCCGGCCCGGTGTAAATATACCCGTGCAGTTTGATTTCGACCGGTCCGATTTAAATGCCCGTGGGGTTCGTCAGCTAAACGAGCTGGGAGAAGCTTTGACCAGGGAGAAAATGAGGTTCTGGTCTTTTCTTCTTGTCGGCCACACGGACAAACGGGGAACTGCGGCCTACAACCAGGTTTTATCTGAAAAACGGGCGCATTCGGTAAAGATTGAACTGGAACGACGGTTTCCGTCTCTGACCCGCAGGTTGAAAACAGAAGGCCGGGGAGAAACAGAGCTGTTTTACGACGGTGACACTGAATCAGATCATATGCTCAATCGCCGGGTTAAAGTGACATTGATTCGTTCTACTAGGTCAGATTAGGGGCAATCCGCTTCAAATGGATGAATATTCACGGTCTAAGGTCTGCCTCTCTCCAAACTTTAAGCTCTGCGCCTCGGGGTGTCGTCCCCTGCGGGACAAAGTTGAGCCGGAAGCCCGGCGCGGATCAATTATAAAAAAAGATCAAAAAAAATGACAGAGCAAAGCGACATCCGCAAATCTTCAATCTTCAATTTTCAATAGTCAATTCTCCGCTGGCGGATCCGGGTTGGGGTTTATACTAATGATTATAACACTCAGAAAAACGACAGCACTGGCATTCGCCGTCTGGCTTGCATGCCATATGCCAGGGATTTCACACGCCGAAAATCATGCCCTTCTCATCGGCATCGGCAACTACAAGCAAAGAACCCTTGAGGGACCCGCTTACGATGTGGCAGCGCTTTCGAAAATGCTGTCAGCGCACTATGACTTCAAAGAAAAAAACGTCCGTACGCTGGTAAACAAGGAAGCCGGCAAATTTCGCATCCTCAGCGAGATGCGGCGACTTGTGCAAATAAGCCGTCCGGGTGACCGTGTGTTTATTTACTATAGCGGACACGGTACCAGCCGCCGCGATGAACTGCTGTCATTGCCTTTGCCGCATACATCCGGGGCCCTGGTACCGGCTGATTTTAAATGGGACTCAAATCAGTCGATCGAAACCCAGATGTCCCAGCTTATTGTCGGCAGGCGAGACCTGCGGCCAATTCTGGCGCAACTCGATCTAGGCAGACAGGTACTGGTGGTTTTTGATACCTGTTTTTCCGGCAACACTGTGCGGGGAATTGGGGAACAAAAGTTGTCGGCTGTTGACCGCTACATGCCACTCTACTCAAAAAGCGTTTTCAGTGAGGAGCAACATATCGGAAGCTTTGCTGAAAATTTGAAGCCGGATCAAGCCTATCCCTATCAAAACACATTTTATATTTCAGCATCAACCGAAAATGAAACTGCCAAAGACATCCGCACCGATTTACTCTATTTGTATCCGACCATCGACGGCAATCCCCACGGTGTGTTAACGGATTCCCTGTTGAGGGTCCTGAGCGGACAAACAGCGGTAGATACCAACAGCGATGGCCGCTGGAGCCAGATCGAACTTTATAAAGCCATACGGACGGAAGTTCAACGGCGTTTCAGACAAACGCCCCAGGCATTGCCCAAAGAAAGCGAAAATGCTGTTCAGCTTTACGACCGGACCTTTTTTGAGCGTTCGGCCGGCAATATTATTCCCGCTGCGCAAAAAGCGGCTGGGGGACCATCCGGTTTACCTGCTGCCGAATATAGACAAGGGTATTCTTCGTCCCATGCTCTGGTTGTCGGAATAGATAAATACCAACTTTGGCCGCATCTGGAGTATGCCGTTAAGGATGCCCGGGAAGTGGCCGCTTTGTTGGAGACCAAAGGTTTTCAGACGTTAGTGCTCACCGACGAAAATGCCACCAGGAGAAATATTCTTCGCAAACTGGACACACTAGAAAAATCTGCAGATGTCGATTCCCGGGTCGTGATCTATTTTGCAGGTCATGGCCAGACTGAGGACCTGCCGGGAGGAGGAGAAAGAGGCTATATCGTGCCGGTCGATGCGGATACCTACAACTGGCAAGGCACCATGCTGGCCATGAACCGGCTGAATCAGCGAATCCGGCAAATAAAGGCCAAGCACATCTTCCTGGCATTTGACGCCTGTTATTCCGGCTTGGGACTGACCCGGTCCATAAAACGGTATCGGCAACAGGATTCCGCCTATATCCATAAAATGATGCAATCCCGGAGCATTCAAATCCTGACCGCGGGCAGCCGCTCGGAGCAGGCAATTGAGACCGAAGGCCACGGGTTGTTTACGCAACATCTGCTGTCAGCCCTATCGGGAACTGCAGACATCAACAACGATGGTTATATAACTGCCACTGAAATTTATGCCACTCTGCGTCCACGGGTTACCCAACAATCCTACAGCCGTCAGACCCCCCAGTTCGGATATATTGAAGGCAATGGAGACATTATTTTCTACAATAGGCCTCAAAAAGCAGAAACGGCTGTCGTTTTAATCAACTCTCGGATCGACGGAATTGATGTATGGGCCGGCAACACTGAGATCGGGCGTCGGTTGCCGGCAGGCCGGCATCGACTAGCAGCAAACGCCGGGCGAACGATCATCATCGTAAAAAAAGACAGTCAAACCCTTTACCGTAAAGGTGCAGTGCTGCGGGCAAACCGGGAATTTCAAATTCAACTGCCTTCCACGGTTGATATTTCACGGGAGCGCCGCCGGCCGCTTTCAATGCTCACCATCGCACATCCCGATATTGAAAATTATTCAAACTCCATCGCTTATGATCTGGATGGAGACGGTAGGGAGGAGATTATTACCGCCTCAGGAAATCGTCTTTATGCCTTGAAGCCTGACGGTTCCATTTTCTGGCAAAGAAAATTCGATTTTCCTATCATCTTAAATCTGATTGACAATTGGAATAATCAAACGGCCATCGGCTTGTCGGCAATAAAAAATAAAAAAGCACACCTGCTTCTGTTAAACAGCCGTGGAGAAATAATTTGGCGCAATGATGTGGAAGTCACTCCACGTCGCCAGGTGTTATCTATTGTCCGGGAGAGAATAGCCCAACTGGTCGATATCGACCAGGATGGTTATGAGGATGTTCTCGCCATTAGGAACACCGGTTCCGGTTTGGAATCCCGCTGTATTATCCTATACGACCGGCAAGGAGGGGAATTGTGGCGATATGCCATCGGGCCCTTGTTGCAAAATATAGTCATTTGGCCGAGGGAAGGAGAACGCCCGGATATCATCATCGGTACATTTAGTCCCGGCGATGGAAATCATGAGCTGCATAACGAAACCAGGGACCGTCAGGCCTATGTCATCAGCATCGACGGCTATGGCAGGACAAACTGGGTCATCCGGATGGGCGGCTATTTTACCGGCGTCCGTGTGATGCTGGCTGATTTGACAGGAGATGGGACCCGGGTTCTATATGCTCACAAATATACGGCCTATAATTACCGGGATGATGACGGCGGAATTTACAGAATTTCCCGATCCGGTACTATTCTCAATCGACTCGAAACCGGCGACTCGATTCTGAGTGTAATTGCCGGCAGATCTGACAGAAGCAGCGAGAAGCATCTCTACGCCGTCGACAATAAAAGCAATCTGTTCAAACTGGATAATCAATTGAAGCTGCTGCAAAAAAAATCCCTCGATGCAAAATCAGGCTCCCGGGAAATACGCCTTGTCGGCGCTCATGATTACGACGGTGATGGTGTCGATGACATTCTGATGTATTCATTCGATCGCCTTTTGTTTGCCAAGAACCCCTTTTCCGTGTCGGGTACGAAGAACAAACAGTTTTATTCTAATCTTCGCTTTCAAATCCTTTCACAGGATTTTTCCAAATTGATAAAGAGTGTATCCATAGGAGCAGATTGGAAAAAAAGGGGTGGGTTTGCCGTAAAGGACTTCGACCGTCCGAATGGGCCATATTATGCATTCATGGCACTAGCTGACAAGGTGATGCTATATAACTACTAGGCCTTATCGGGTTTTATCCGACAACTTGTTGTCAGAAAAGTGAGGTTTCAGGTTTCAGGTTTCAGGTGTCAGGTGTCAGCCCAGCCGCCGGCCAAAAAAACGGCCGGTCTAATCGAAAAAGAAACTGATGAACGTTGAACATCGAACGTCCAACATCGAACGTCGAATAAATGTATTCTATCTGTTTAAAATAAGATTAAGCGAAGCGATTCCATCCCTATATAAATTATAGCCGTGCTTACTGCCCTTCAGGGGCCACTTTTTCCGAGCGTCGTCTCGGAAAAAGCTTAGCTCCTTAGTTGTTATTTTGGTGTCCTCCAGAGGCGGATCTAAGACATTTTTTGGCAAAACATTTTCGCCACCAAGACACCAAGATAGGTTGAGCGGTTTTTAAACAGTCTTTCTTTGTGTCTTTGGGGCTTTGTGGCCAATTTTTCGGTTCATCCTCCCGATTTATTTTTGAAAAATGTAAACCAATTCTTTTCTTCGTCCGTCTAATTAATTTAGAAATTATGAATAGAGGAAAAGGAGGAAACAGAAATGAAAGAGATAAAAAGAATGAGATATGCAGTTGTTGTTCTGGCAGTGATACTATTTCTGATTTCATGTGCCGGCGGCAACCCGAACCGTTATAACACCCAGCGAGGGGCGGCCATCGGTGCAGGTGTCGGTGCGCTTGCCGGACAGATGATTGGCAGGAATACAAAAGGCACCCTTATCGGCGCAGGGGTGGGTACCCTGTTAGGTGCCATTGTAGGTAACGCGGTTGACCAGGAACGCCAGGCGGCTGTGGAAGCAGCAGCGATGGATAAAAGAATTGTTTATTATGATAACAAGGATCGAGCCATCGAGGCGATACCCGGACCGGAAGACCAGCAAACGAAATGCCGCAAAGTAACGATGCGTGAGTGGGACAGGGGCAATCTTGTAAGTGAGAAGGTAGAAGAAGTTTGCGAAGGCGAAAAAGTTACAAGACACTATTAACTTAAGCCGAACAAGCCGGAACCAAACAGTAGAACGCTGCTAATCAGCCGCACGAATTTTTGTGAGTTAAAGACGCTTGCTGCCTGGTGTAAGAGTTTCCAAATATGTCGGCACCTTTAAATTGTCTTTTTCTATCTTTTCCGTCACAACACATGATAGCTGTTTTAATAACTTCTAATACATCCAAATCTCCTGTCTCAGAATAGGCGATTATTAGATAATAAGACGCATCAGGAGCATCTATTCTTGCTTTTCGTGTCCCTATTACCCCAAGGTGGATAGCGATGCACCTATAGAACCTGCGTAATTGAACTTATTTGGGATTGGCTTATTACGGCAAGGTACAATGATTGATAAAATCCAACAATTCATCCTTGCTCAGATTATCAACACCTAATTTTTGAAGCGTTAAGCCTTCGGCGTAAAAATCGCGATTTAAGATTCTATTTACAACCTCAATCATATGATCGCAGAAGATTCTATTTACAACCTCAATCATATGATCGCAGGTTGGGGTTGCAACATTCATGGCTGTGCTAAGGGAACTCAATAAAACCAACCCATAAGGCACATCTTCGGTAATATATCTGAAATCAAAGCTCTTGGGACCAGGTGGCGTAATCACTTTATAATTTTCAAATACCTGGCGAGAATCTTTACTAAGATCTTCTTCATTCCTGAATTTGCATGCATCCAGATAAGGAATCCGTTCACACCCGTAGGCTTCCAGGACATCCATCTTTTCCTTGTCCAGTAGATCGACCACCGCCCAGGCAAAATCTGTTCCGAGAGCATCCCGGTACATCGAAGGTACCTCATCGGGATGATATTTGGCGCAATAATCCATCATCGGTTTTAATGCATACATTCCCACCGTGTGCACAATTAGATTCGGATTATGTAAAGCCGTAGCGATGATATTTTCGCGGGTATCCCGATAAGTGCTAAATATTTGAGCCGCAATTTCTTGTCCAAAATTCGTTTTAGCCGCGGGTAAATAGGAAAGAGAGTTTCGCACATTTTTGAATAGTATTTTGACGCAACCGGGTTCGTAAATACGAGCGTCATTGGCGGTTGACTCCCCTTCTGCGAATAACGGCTTTTCAATACTATGTCGATGGTAATAAATCGAACCCAGATAGCCTGGTACAAGAATAACCAATTGATCCGTTTTAAAAAAAGGAGCGATTTTTTTTGCCAGAGCCTCATGGTACTGGGTTTGAATAAAAATCATAATGACGTCCGCACCTTCAATTGCCTCCTGCGGGTCTCTGGTGATCATCGCTATTTTTTGAAAAGTTTTTTCTCCTTCATCTGCAAAATCTGTATATTTGTCGCTCTTGGTATTATCAATACCCCATAGACCGCCATTTTTTTGCATTGTTTCAAAGTGTTCATCATGGGCGGTTCCTCTGGTAGTTTTTAAAATCCTGACTTCATGGCCGTTTTCAGCTGCTATAAAGGCATTTGCACAGCCTGAATTTCCCGCTCCAACTATTGTGAGTATCATTCCTTTTCCTCCTTCGAATATTTTTGGACCTCCTGACGATATCGTTTAGTTCTATCCGTTGTGCCATTAAATTGTGATAAAATCAATTCCCTGGACAGCCATTCGGGTTTTTGCGACCAAATGCATAACACTTGTAACTGCTCCAGCGGTAATCGGCCAGACGCTTTACACTACGACCCTTAGTGGATTGGAATAGATATGTACTTTATAGATGTCCCTTTACTGCCCCTTTCCTATTTTACCTTGCTTTGTTTCAGTGCACACAAAAGCGGTACTGCTTTGAGCGCAGCAGAAAGGCACGTAGCCTTTGTGAATCCGATGCTTGCAATTGTTAACCCCTATCTCTAAATATCCGGTTGATTAATTCTTCGATATCCGGGTTTTTCAAAAAAGAAAGAAAACGCATTGGTGAAGAGAAAGTAAGCTCATCACCAAGCTCTGTTTTATAACGAATGCTTAAAGTAACTCTTGGAGGCTTAACTTTTGTTGAATAATTTATATTCTTTATATCCTTCAGATTAACACGAACTTCTTTTCCTCTGCAGTATGGTCAATGGTCACTTTCTTTATTGTATGATTAGCCTGGGTTCCTCCAGTGGCGCTGAATAAAGTCGCCTTTCACGTCTTGCGGTATAGGATATGACTTACCACCCTGAAAAATGACCTTGTGATTTCCAGCTTCGCTTTCGTCAAACTCGTAGCCTTCTTCCTTCTGCTTATTCACATCTCCGCCTTTGTACATCCGTTGGAGCATCATAGCGAATTGCTTCCTGGCATTTTCCACAATAGGGTTGCTAACATCCAGCAGATGTTTTCTATCCTTGACCCTAGCATAAAGGTAACTGTAGCGGCGTTCTAAGAATTCAATCTGTAACACCTGCCGGCTCGTCTCTTTACGCAAGTCTTCAATCCGCCCATTGAACTCTTTAGTCTTCTTCTCTACAGCCGTTGACAGCTCAGATTGGACATCTCGAGAGAACTTGTGCTCCAGGCGCACCTGATTAACCCATGCACCGAAAGCAAATACCCCACAAATGACAGCGATCAGTGCTGCAGCACACGCCCGAAACTGTGATGGCGTGAGCATGCCAACGAGCTGTTTGACAGTGATCTTCTCTGGATCGACATTCCGTAAATCAGACATCTTGTAACCTCCTAATAAACTGAGCTGTGCTGTCGCATATCGCAAATAACGCTGCTAATCAGCCGCGCGGCCTTTTTGCGTCGGCTGAATTAGCCTTGTTCGATGTTTCTTATCTTTGCCAACCTTCAATCTTGAAAACGTTGTCCATGAGTTTGCGTTCTGGTCCTCCTGAATTCGGGGTAAACCAGACTTCGAATCGTGCAGCATACGGCTTGCCCCAATCTCCTTCGTAGATAGTGAAGTGAGTATTCGAGAAAAACATTTCTTCAGGATCTTCGGACCAACCAATCCATTCATTGGACTTGTCCTGCAACCGATCCACAGAGAGTGGCGTTCCTTTTGTGACTTCAAATGCCTTGAGAAAAATCATGCCCGGTTCGCCGGGATTCACCCATATTATGGAATCGTAAATCCCAGGCTGAAAAGAATTCCGCAGATCAAACGATGGTTCTCCAGTCCTGATGCTGTCAGCCGGTAGAATCTTTCGGATCGTGTCCCATGAAGGATTCTCAACCAAGGGTACCAACTCCGCTTCTACGAAATTCAGAGCGGCCGTCGTCAATCTGCGCTCCGGTGCTTCGGACTGTTCAAACACCTCCACAACCATCGAATCCGCGGAGATGACACAATGGCTTTCATACATCTGATTGCCTTCTGACAACTTGGCCTTTGTTGTATCACCGGCTTTCAGCCAGGTTGTATCCTTGTTGCCGCGCCACCACGGTTTACCCGAAAGACCAATTGTGAACCGTGACTGGAAAGCGGGTGTTCCGGATTTGGACCAAGTGTCGATCACGTGTCTCGTATAATAGCCGTGTAAGGTGAACTTCCATTCTGCACCTATCATCCATCTCTTGGTCGCAACAATATTTCCGCGTTCTTCAAAAACACGCCAGCCAGGGTTTGCTGAAAGGTAGCGGCGCAGAAGCTCTGGGTTGTGCTCATGGAGTTGCACAATCGAGGAGATGTTTCCGGTGACAGTTCTATCTCTGCGTCCCGGTGCTCGCAGTGCAGAAAGCAGAGCGGTCTGGAAGGTGTCCTGACCTTCTCCCAATTGCGCGTCAAGCTCAGTCTTCGGTTCTGCAATTTCGACGTCGTCGGGCATCTCCAGTCTGTCAGCAAAGCCGTTTTCGCTCGGCCCAAACATGAGGAAGCCAAAGGCAAACACTATTGCGACGCTACATAAAAGCAGCAGAAGTAAGTTGATAACACCCTTGGCCCACTGCTTCTTGAGTAGGTTCCATATGGATGCGGCAAAGACGCCCAAGACCGCGAGCCCGGCAAGGACCATCAGAATATCCGCGAGGATGATAACAGGTTTCCAATTGGGCATCGCTGTGAGCGTGAATCCACCCAGCAGGATTAGAAACACCAGCGCCGGAAGCCACCAGCTATTGAGATAGTCCTTTAGTATTTGCTTGGCTGTGGTCTTCATTATTCTCATCGAACAATTGAGTAGTGCAAAAAAAGTCGCCATATCAACAACGAAAACCCAATTGTAAAGTTAAATGTTAAATTAATATAACTACATACATAACATCCGGTAACATATTGAAACCGGAAAATTGCGCATTTTTGCGTAATATCCCGATATG
>CALZJV010000188.1 GCA_945787595.1 uncultured Desulfobacterales bacterium
GCACAATCGCCTTGAACCTGATGGGTGACTGATGCGGATCAGAAAATACTGACCGTGAACCTATAATAGCGAAATAACGGGCGCGAAACGGGTAAAGAAACGAGGCCGAGCTGAGGACGGAATAAGGTTGATGAATTCGTAAAAAGCCAGAAATTTAGCATAGTATCAAGAGCCGAACAGATCATTACCTGTGCTTAAAAATCAATTTATAAGTCAGGCTTTTTACGAATTCATCAACTGTCAATCAAAAAGTAGATTTTTTTTGAATGAGGGAATGTTTTCTCTCTTGACAAGCCCTTTAATGGGCGACCCCTCCGCTTTCCTCCGACCCAAAAATTATCATTCAAAATGAGAGGAAATTGGCAGCAGCATGAGTACTAAGACTAATAACGCTTAAAAAGCTAAAATAGAGGACATCCTTTAATCTCCCTGTCAAAGGAAGATTGACAACAAAGTCCCCAGAATTACACTCCGGAATTACCGTAATGAGATATCATACTGTCTATTATCCCGCGCATTCTTTTCGTATGAATAACGCTTTTGGGGCGTACATTTCGGGCTGCTGGCATTGAGTTACCGCTGAATTCTACACGGACTGATCAAATGGTTCTCTGATAATAACTGATAATTTTCCCAGGGGACGATTCTGGACCCACCAGTCAACCTCGTATTTGACCCATTTAGAGTGAATCGCAGTCAGCGACGCCATCAAAAGCATCACCTGTGAGTCGTCAAGGAGCCGTTCAATCTCTTTCGCATACGGAAACGATGCCAAGCGAACTATGGAGAGGATTTTGAGATTACTGATGGACAGATGCTGAACGCCCCGAAGATTACCGTTGGAATTCCCTTGGTTATCATTGGAACCAAAGAGTTTGTATCCAGAAATTATCAGCGAATTAAAGATATTTTTCAATCAGCGACCACCAGCTGAGCTAGGGGTATGAGGGTGGCCCCTGGAAGGGGCCGGGGTCACCTCTGCTGGTGGCCGCTGATTTTTAAAAGAATTTTTTTGATAGATAATACTTTTAACCAGCTACCGCTATACCTCGAATATTTCCGTGACATTTGCTGATCTCTGTTTCATCGGATCTGTCGGTTTTGATGACTACTTGACCGATTCATCATTGGCAAGGGAAAAAGAAGAGAAGAAGAGGGTCACATCTTAAAAATTAAATATTCATATATCAACTTTCATTTCATACATAGATCTCACGCTAAAAAATCTTTCAAATTTAATAATAAGGTACTGGATGGCACGTCCGCTGCGCGTTGAATATTCTGGTGCTTTTTATCATGTGATCAACCGGGGAAATAACCAGGAAATAAAATTTAAGATGTGACTCTTTCCCACAAAAAAAACTTATGACATTCATCCAATTTTATTCTCTAAGTAGCTGAGATTAAATAAAAAATTTGTTTTTATCGAGGATAACCAACTCCTCAAAAAGATTCTCAAGCACCAGGACTTATGGGAGGTCAAGCGAAAACCGTCTCCCCGTGCTAATGGCCCGCTGACTAAAGCCTCTGTCATCTATGATGAATCCTCATTGCCCAGCGCGGCTGACACGCCTTCGATATCTTAGGTGCGACAAGTTACCTGATAGATGCTGATCATTCGACCTTATAGCACTGGACAGGTTACCCGATCGAAACCTACCTTTAAAAAAATCCAGCCGCAGGTGCACAGGTGAGCTATACTCAAATCGGCCTGAAGTTTCAATTCCATCGTAAAAAATTAATCTTGACAACAATCCTGCTTTGATTACTTTTATGGATATAGTTTACGTTATCGTGCACTTCAATATGTAGAGTTGCAGCTGAAGCCGGTACACAATTTACTATATTTGATTAAACAGCTTTGAAAAAGCAACTACTTATCGTCTATTAGGGGCTGTTACTTAGCACCACATTTATTCATACGGTAGGAGGATCGCCGTGGACCCAAAACTAAAAGAAATCCTGGAAGCAACCTGGGAACATTACCTTTCTCTTATTAGGAACACTTCCAAAGCTAAGAAATATGGCAACTTAAAGCCAAAGCTGAATATGAAAGATGACTTCGTGTATGACCTCCTCTGCCAGCAGGAGGGCGCAAATAAATCGGGCAATCCAAAAGGCTACGAGATGGCCTTAAATTGTTTCAATTACCCTAATGTAGTGCCTCTTCATGCGGAGGGCTGGCGCTGTTACGCAGGCAGAGAGAGGCAGCCTTCTGAGGCGCGCTGCCGTCTTTATCTTAATTTAGCCAACTGTGAGGCAGCGACTCTAATCGCCTATTGGGCATATAAAACACAATTCCCGCTGCCCGGCTTTCATAGCATCAAGTTCCCTGCAAATTGGGAACATTTTCTCTCCCGCCCAGACAACTGTGTAATGTATTTCTGTTCGTTCGAAACTTGTAGGCTGGCTTCACAAGAGTTAGCACAAATGAAAAGACTCAAGACGGTGGCGATCCTGCCAGCCTTGGTCGAAGAGCTGAAGGATACCGATTCGCTGTCGGCACCGGGCAAAGCGCTGGCGCTCGGTTTTGCCGAACAACCCTGTATGGCGGTGGACTTCGTTCAATCAAGACCTTACCACCCACGGGTTGAGTACAAACCCGCGAACAGCTTCTCACGCCTGAGAGCGCAGCTGATCTATCTAGCAATCAGACACGCCCATCAACTGGCCGTCAGTGATCACAAAGAAGGTCCGCCGATTGGACCACAATGCGGGCCAAAGCACGAGGAGACTTTTTATTTGTTGGTACGGCTCTATTTCAAAAAATGCGAAATCCCGCTAAATCAACCGTGGTTAGGGGGCCGGAAGGTGGCTTTCGGACGTATCGACGGGCAACCCGATCCGAATTGATGCTTCGATCAGCGACGGGCGGCAATTAAAAACTGAGGGGTCGTAAAAACTGAGGGGTCGCGTCTTCATTCTTGACACGCAGTGAAGCGAAACCTTGATCAATTGCCTGGCCTATATCGATCTTAATCCCGTCCGTGCCGCCATTGTTGAAGGCCCCGAAGATTACCGCTGGAATTCCCTCGGTTATTTCTTACATACAAGGCGGATCTCCAATCTCGTCTTTCGAACTCGATTAGAGATGGATCCCCTTTCAGAAAACTCAACCAGATCAAAAAAGAGTCGAATTCTGTTGATTTTGATCTTCCGCTTGGTTAATATCCTGGTGGGTCCAACTGAAGCTCACAAATATCAATTTCAGCAACATTATTTGACCTGGAGATACGGGCGTGCGAAATGTTACGATGCTCCGAGCACCCTGATACGCTGATGATTCTCCATATTGAAAGCTGCAACTTGATAATGCGACAATAAAGGCCCTGCCCTCCCTTAATTGAGTATCTCATTTAAAAAGATGAGGTCTTAAAATGTCAAAACCTACCTCATTCGGAGAGCTTGATTTCAAGATCGTCGCATCCATGGACGAAACCCGGGGAGTTCCCGAACCCGAGGCCCCGTTTCGCATCCTTATTCTGGGCGATTTCAGCGGCCGCGGGAGCCGCGAAACCTTTCCAAGCGGCACCGCGTTGGCAAGTCGTCGTGCCGTAGAGGTTGATCGGGACAATCTGGATGAAGTGATGGCAGGATTGAAGCCCGAAATTCAGTTGCAATTAGCGGGGTCTGAAAAGGATGCCGTCATGATCCGTTTTTCAGAACTGGACGATTTTCATCCCGATCGGCTCTACGAGCAGCACGAAATTTTCGAGGCCCTCAGAGAGATTCGCCACAAGCTCGACAACCCACGCACCTTCGAAGACGCCGCCAAAGAAATTAGAAACTGGACCGATTCGGAAGAAGCTGCAATCCAGAAACCGCTGGAAGAGCCACCAGCGCCTTCTTCCGAAGCCGGTGGGATCGAGACGGTCGGATTACTTGATCAAATTTTAGAAGGGACCGAAGATCAGACGTCCGAATCAAAACCGTCATTGGATGCCTCGGAATGGACCCGCTTCTTGCGAAAAATCGTCCAGCCCCACCTCGTAACCGGCGAGGATCCCCGTCAGAGTGAACTGGAGGCCACCATCAACACGGCCGCGACTGCGTTGATGCGAATAATATTGCACCATCCGAATTTTCAGGCGCTCGAGGCTGGCTGGCGGGCACTTGATTTCCTTGTATCCAGGTTGGAAACGGATGCACTGCTCAAGCTGTACGTGCTCGACCTGTCAAAGTCTGAGTTGGCGGCCGACCTGAAAGACGCCAATGACCTGCGGACCACCGGTATTTACAAACTCTTCGTGGAACAAACACTAGAGACTGCCGGTGGAGAACCATGGGCGGTGATTGCCGGCAACTATACCTTCGGGCAAAGCCGGGAAGACGCCGAATTGCTGGGGCGCATGGCTAAAATCGCAGCGGCAGCCGGCGCTCCCTTTATCGGGGCTGCCCATCCAAACCTTCTGGGGTGTGATTCATTGGCCAAAACTCCCGACCCGGATGATTGGCTGTCAACTGGGGATGAATACGGAAAGACGGCCTGGCAGGCGCTGCAAAAAATGCCCGAAGCCGCCTATCTTGGTCTCGCCCTGCCCCGTTTTCTATTGCGCCTCCCATATGGTGCGGACACCGATCCTTTGGAGCAGTTCGATTTTGAGGAAATGACCGAAGACCAAAAGCATGAAGACTATCTGTGGGGCAATCCGGCCTTTGTTTGCGTTTACCTGCTGGGCCGGGCATTCAGCCGGCTGGGTTGGGATTTTCGGTCCGACGTCAACCAGGAAATCGAGGGTCTACCCCTGCACGTTTACGAGGATCAGGGAGAGACCCACCTCAAGCCCTGTGCCGAGGTGGTACTCACCGACCGCGCAATGGAGACGATCCTGGACAAACGATTTATGCCGCTTTTGTCCATGAAAAACCAGGATGTTATCCGGCTGGCACGCTTCCAGTCGCTAACGGATCCTGCAACCTCTTTGGCCGGACGGTGGGATTACGATTGAATATTGAAGATTTAAGGTAGCTTCTTCTCCAATTTAGTTGGTTTAAACTAATGCCAAGATCAAATAAGCCATATGATTCGAATGTATGCCATCTGGGTGATTTGAAAAACTGATCGATGCATGAATGATAGCATTTTATTAATTAACCGCCCGCTCACTTTGCTCGCTCGACAGACGCGGGCCCGTCTTCGCCAAGGCTACGCCGCGGCAGGCCGGACGCGGAACTTTTGCCTCCGCGACCCCAGAGAAACAGGCTGCGCGTTTCACGGGACAAGCCTGCGGAGGCAAAAACAACAATCGCTGCGCGAACCGATCCGCTCTTCTGCCTGAATGGCATGAGGCTTTTGCCCGGGTAGGCCTGTTTCGCGCGAAGTCGAGAGGGTCGCCTTGCCAAAAAAGGTTTTTTGTCCGCGGATTGTCTGCGGATGTCTGCGGTTAAAATATTTTCTTGACCATCAAAACGCTAAATTAAATTGAGCAGTCGAAATTATGGCAAATCCATATGTAGAATGGATGGATGAAAATCAACAGAAGCAGCGGATCGAGATTGTTGACAGGATTTGTATGGGCCGGACCTGCAAAGCAATTAACCCTCAGAAGCGAATACTCCTGGGATATCCTCTGGTATCCAGAGATCATGCCGAGATCAACTGGACGGCGGGACATCTCCAAATTACCGATACCAGTATAAACGGTACCTGGGTAAACGATATTCGGATGGCGGCCGGATCATCCAAAGAGCTTTCAGACGGGGATACCATTCGCATCGGTTATTCTCTATTGCGGGTCGTCTATCCCAAAGTTGCCGCAGATGCTAAACAAAACCATACTTCAACACAATTGACAATGGTTTCTTCGCTGGAGGAGGTGGTCACCAGTCTGGTGGCAGATATGCGAGGATTTTCGGCTTATTGCCAAACCCATGCCTCTGCCGATGTCTATGGCATGATCAATGAAATATTTGACCAATTCAGCAAGATAGTCGAAGACTTTAAGGGAACCATCAAGGATTACGCCGGCGATTCCGTCATTGCCTTCTGGGAACATCAATTCGGGGATCCTGCCCGGCAGTCTGTATTGGCGTGTCAGGCAGCCATCCAACAGATGCAAAGCTTTAATCAAATTCGGGTCGTACTATCCGGGCAAAATGCTGATGTTGAAAACCTCCGAATGGGATGGGGGGTCACCACCGGACCGGTTACCCTCTCGCACTACGGCTCACGCACAGCCGATCTGGCAATGGTCGGCGATTGCATCAATCTGGCGAGCCGGTTATCCGGTATGGCCAACAAAGAGGTGGCTGAAAAAATACTTGTCTGCTCTCATACCGCAGAGCTTGTTGAAAATCAATTTGAAGTGAAGGATTTAGGTCTGCTGCCGATCCGGGGACGTGAAGGCCAGGAGCGCATTTTCGCATTATCTGCTACTTGACATTAAAATAATATGCTGGTATTAAGATGTTGTTTTGTCAACCAATTGTATTCACTGAATATCACTTTTACACTTCGAATTGCTGCCTTAGAAACAAAGTTGAGCCCGATCGGGAACAGATAAAAACACGCTTGTTTCAAATATTAATTAGTGGTTGACCAGTCGATAAGTTAAAAAATTCCACGGAACAGCGACGTCGGTAAAATGTCTCCTAAAAAATTGTATGCGGTGAAAACTGCAAATCCGGGACGACGGCAAATTAAAGCTTTGCAGCGATAAAATGCCATCCCGTTTACCCGTATTCCATTTATAAAGGTGACCCATCATGGCTTACTCCCAGGAAAACCGGTTAATAGCTATTGAGACCCCGTTAGGTAAGGACAAACTCCTGTTTGCAAGCTTTAAGGGGATCGAAGGTATTTCCCAGCTTTTTCGTTTTGAATTAAAATTGCTGTCCGAAAATCAGAATATCGTATTTGAGGATATCGTCGGCAAAAACGTTACCATCCTGATTACCCTCGCTGATGGAAGCCAGCGTCCTATAAACGGACTCATTTCACGTTTCGCCCAGGAGAGAGGCTATGAGGACGCCGGGCCGGATTCCAATTTGTCTTATTATACGGCAACCATGGTACCCTGGTTGTGGCTGCTCACCCGCACGGAAAATTCACGGATATTCCAAAACCTGTCCGTACCGGATATTGTCAAAAAAACATTCGAAGATAAAGGGTTCCGGGATGTTAAGCTGCAACTGAACGGCAGCTACAAACCCAGGGAGTACTGTGTCCAATATCGCGAGACCGACTATGATTTTGTTTGCCGCCTCTTGGAAGATGAGGGAATTTTCTATTTCTTTGAACACGAAAAGGAAAAACATACCCTTTTACTAGCTGATGCTCCGGAAAGCCACACACCCTGTCCCAACCAGGAATCAGCGGTGTATCAAACCACGACGGGAGGATGGTTTGAGGAAGATACGCTCACCAGCATTGAGAAGCGGCAGGAAATTACGGCCGGTAAGTATACTCAAACTGACTATAACTTCAAAACCCCGGCTACCGATCTGAAAGTGGAAGTCACCAGTCAGCAGGCCCTGGGACCGACGGAACTTGAAATCTACCATTTTCCGGGTGGGCATGAAAAACGGGCGGACGGGGAAGACCGAACTAATTTGCGCATGCAGGAGGTAGAAACTGGAATTGATACGATCCATGGCTCCAGCGTCTGCCGGGCCTTCACCTCCGGATACCGCTTTGACATCAAAGGCCATTACCGGGAGGAAATTTCGGGTAAACCGTTTGTGCTGACAACCATTTCCCACGAGGCCACAACCGAGGGAAGCTATATTACCACCGCGCAACAGGAATTAGAAGAGGACTTTGGCTACAGCAATCATTTTACCTGTATTCCCCATTCAATTCCATTTCGTCCGAGGCGCATTACTCCTAAACCGACAATGTGGGGCACCCAAACGGCCATCGTTACCGGACCCTCCGGTGAAGAAATTTACCCCGACGAACACGGCCGGGTCAAAGTTCAGTTTCACTGGGACCGGGAAGGTAAAAATGACGACAAAAGTTCCTGCTGGATTCGCGTCAGCCAGGCATGGGCCGGCGGTGGCTGGGGGGCCATGCAAATACCCCGTATCGGCCAGGAAGTCATCGTCGATTTTCTAGAAGGTAATCCCGACTATCCTATTATCATCGGCCGGGTGTATCACGGCACGAACAAACCACCATACGATCTTCCCGGCGATAAAACCAAAAGCACGATTAAATCGGATTCCTCAAAAGGCGGTGGCGGTTCCATCGAGATGCGCTTTGAGGACAAAAAGGGCGAAGAAGAAATCTTTCTGCATGGCCAGAAAGACTGGACCATTGCCATCGAAAATGACAAAAACCAGACGGTGGGAAATGATGAGACTCTCTCCGTAGCCAACAACCGCACCAAGGATGTCGGTGTCGACCAGAAAGAAACCATCGGCTCCAATAAAACCATCGGCGTAGGCTCAAATCATGATGAAACCATCGGCGCCGACAAAACTCTCAAGGTGGGTTCAAACCACACTGAAACCATTGGCTCCAATATGACTGAAACCGTCGGAGCAAACATGACCCAAACCGTCGGCAGCAGTAAAGCGGAGACCATTGCCATTGCCAAAGCCCTGACCATCGGGGCGGCCTACCAGGTCACCGTCGGCGCTGCCATGAATGAAACCATCACCGCAGCCAAGGCCGAAGAAATCGGTGCCGCAAAAAGCGTGAATGTCGGCGCCGCCAGCAGCGAAAATGTCGGCGCCAACAAATCCGTAGATGCAGGGGGGGATATATCTGAAAGCGCCGGCAAAGATGTTGACATTAAGTCCGGCAAAAAGATGAGTTTGAAAGCAGGCGATGATTATTCCGTAAAAGGTGACAAAAATGGCATCATTGATATCAAAGATCAGTTAACCATAAAAGTCGGTAAGGCCACCATTACAATGAAAAAGAATGGCGACATAACGATCAACGGTAACAATATCAATGTCAAAGGTTCGGGCAATATTGTCATGAAAGCAAAGAAGATTTTGGAGAATTAAAATGAAAGGATCTCTGGCAGAAGATGTAAAGACTATCGAGCTTCAACAAAAGATTTCCGGAATCCGGATCGGAAAAATATCCGATATTTCTGACCAGGGCCAAGTATTTGTCGACTTTCCGGGAAACCGCTTTGGAACGCTTTCGGCCCGATTTGCTGGATTATTGGAGCCAAAACTTAGGAAAATATTTGAAAATGCAGATCACAAAGTGCTCCTCGTCTTCGAAGGTGACAACCCCAAATCTCCTATTATTATCGATACCATCTGTAATTCAATAGTTGACGCGCCGGAGAAGGAATCTGTCGCATTCCAGATGGATGAAGCCAAGAATGTATACATCGACGGCAAACGGTTTACTTTTGATGCCAAAGAGCAGATCGTGCTCCGTTGCGGTAAATCGAGCATAACTCTTACCCGGGCCGGGAAATTGCTCTTAAACGGAGCCTATCTGTTAAATCGCTCATCCGGGGTTAACCGAATAAAAGGTGCTTCCGTCCAAATCAACTGAATGAGAAATATATCTCTTAAAACACCGATAAATCATGTGGACAATAACCAATAACAGCCCCTTTGCCGCTGAGCGATCTTGGGTCCGTGACAAGAACGGTGCGGAGGTGTGGTTAGTCGCGGTCAAGGGTACTTTCCTGATCAGTCGCGATGGGTCCGTAAAGCTTGCTGAGGAACAAGAGGAAGTCTGCCTTGCTCCCAAATTTCGGGGTGAGCCAGACAAGTCTAGCCTGCTTTACGACTCCGACTTAGTGCACACGAAATCCAAAACGGATGTTCTTCTACACGGCCATGCCTATGCTCCAGGCGGAAAGCCGACGACGAAAGTCATTGTAAGGTTGAAAATCGCAGACATCGAGAAGGAATTGCACGTGGTCGGCGATCGAGTCTATTCACTGTTCGGGCGAAAGCTAAGCAAACCTCAGCCATTCACCAAGATGCCGAAGCACGGTTGGGATCCGCGCAACCCGGTAGGTCGTGGCTTTGCGACTCGTGCGGCACACCTAGATGGGAAGCCCGCTCCCAACATTGCAGACCCGAAAACTTGGATTCAGAATCGTCCGATCGGGTTCGGGCCAATTGCAGGTCATTGGACACCCCGAATTAAGTACGGCGGGACCTATGACGCGAAATGGGAGAAGAGCAGACAGCCGTTGCTCGCGGAGGATTTTGATGAGCGCTTTCACCAATGTGCCCCTGAGGATCAGCAAGTTCCATTCTTAAAGGGTGGTGAACTCGTGGAGCTTTATAATCTCACTCCAAATGGCCTGCTCCGGTTTCGATTGCCACGTGTCAACTTGGGATTCGAGACAGTCTTTGACAACGCCGATAACGAACTGCATCGCTCCTCCTTGCATACGGTGATCCTGGAGCCGGATGTGCCCCAAGTCATGATGGTCTGGCACACTCACCTGCCTTGCCATCACAAGGTTCTTAAGCTTTTGACCACGAGGATCGATCTCAAACGACGGATCCATGTATCCGAACACAACCGCGCCTCCGGCATGTGGGTTGGGGAGTCAGAGAACGTATGAGCGTTCCCTTCGACAAGACCGGCAGTATCTGCGTCGTCGGCGTCGGCGTCACGACATCCATCGGCATGACCGCGCCGGCCACCGCGGCCGCCGTGCGCGCAGGGATTGCAGGCTTTGCCGATCATCCGTACATGATCGACCGCGTCGGCGAGCCATTCGTTGTCGCCAGCGCCCCGTACATCGATACCGATGTCGTCGGCGAGGACCGGTTCATCGAGCTTGCCCTGCCTGCAGCGTGCGAAGCCCTTGAGCCTCTTTCAGGATTGTTGAGGACGCACGTCCAGATCCCTACAATCGTCGGTCTGCCCGAGCCACGGCCGGGCCTCCACGCGGAACTCGCGTTGACCCTGGCTGCGAAGCTCACCGAAGCGCCCACCAACGGATGTCGCATCGCGCAACCCACCATGTTGCCCAACGGGCATTCCGCCGGTCTAATGGCGATGGAATCTGCCTGTCGAATGATCCGCAGCGGCGAGGCTGAATTCTGTCTCGTCGGCGGCGTGGACTCGTACATGGCCCCAGACACTTTGGAGTGGGTGGAAGATTGCGAACAACTCCACAACCTCGACAACGCCTGGGGTTTCATACCTGGCGAGGCGGCGGGCTTCTGCCTGCTTTGCTCTGATGCCGCGGCCACACGCTATGAACTCAACGTCCCGGGACGTCTGCTGGGCGTCGCCGCGGCTCAGGAAGAGAACCGCATAAAGACCGAGACCGTCTGCATCGGCAAAGGTCTCACCAAGGCGGTCCATGGTGTGCTTCAGTCGCTTGCCTCAGCCCAAACACTGATCGACGACACGATATGTGACCTGAACGGCGAGGCGTATCGAGCCGACGAGTTCGGCTTCATGCTCGCGCGAACCTCCGAGCGATTCGTGGACAGCTCCGACTTCACCGCTCCTGCCGATTGCTGGGGTGATGTTGGTGCAGCGTCAGGACCATTATTCTTGTGTTTAGTCATTGCTGCTGCAGAAAAAGGCTATAACAAAGGACCTTTTACCCTTCTATGGGCTAGCTCTGAGGGCGGGGGGCGATCCGCTGCATTAGTTTGGTCACAGAACTCAAATCGGGGAAGTTGAATAATGGCAGTCACTATCCATGTAAATGGAAAATCTAATTCTTTATCTCATAAAGGAGGTATGGGAATTACTAAATCGACACTGCCAGATGTCTGTAAGACGCCATCGCCTGGTGGGCCGGTGCCTATCCCGTATCCGGTAATTGTATCGATGACCAACAGCTTAAAAAAGGGGAGCAAAAATGTAAAGGTTGATGGTGGCAATTCGGCAGCAATAAAGGGTTCAGAGTTTAGCCGATGCAATGGAGATGAACCCGGTACTGCCGGTGGCGTTAAGTCAAGCACCAATATGAAAGAGGCGACATGGATCCTGTATTCTTTTGACGTGAAAATTGAAGGGAAAAATGCATGTCGTTTAGCCGATAAAATGATGATGAACCATGGAAATACGGCTTGCTTAGGTGGACACCAAATAGAACCAGTTGGTTTGAGCTACGACGACAGTAAGTTGTGGAAAGAGTGTAACGAGCTGTACAAACAATACAAGAAAGACCAGTTGGAACAGGCCGATATGATCAACGATGAGTATAGAAGATTACGCGATCTATGTGGCAATAATAGGGCAACCGCAGGCGAAAGGGCTGATTTTATTTCGAGGGTTAGGGAACGGATGGAAGTGGGCCGAAAATATGCCAAAGGCCGTCAGAAATACGTAGATAAGGATTGCGACAAATTCGACTGGGGTTCGACCAGAACGAAAGCGGAGCGGGAAGAGAGACACGCCACTGCATTAGAAGAAACCAATAATATGTTGAGCAACCTGGGCGAGACGCTGGGAATGCTTGGTAGATAAGGTTTAATCATGAATAACAGTGCTTTGACTGAAAGTGTGCAGGATGCATGGGCCCCTATTGCGGCACCTCCTAAAGGGGACATGGAACGTATGGAGGCGGATTGGGGCGAACGCGCCGCCCGCGCATTTACTGGGGTCGCACCGGTGGACGTGGACATCGGATCACCAGGTTTTCATGCGGCGACGCCACTACTGGATTTACCGCCTCGCGCAGCCGCAGCATATCTTGGCACTTACCTGCTTTCGCTGCTGGAAGGACTAGAGTTTCAGGATTCAGTTGGCTTCTTCGACGACCCGATCACACGGGCCCATACACTGACGTGTTTGACACTTCCGAGATTCTGGGATGAGGTCATAAAAAAATGTTTGCCGCCAGAATGTCAAGAAACGGTGGTGCAGGTGGCGCACTTTCTCGTGTCCAAACGCGATGCCCTGGCACTGAACCAGAGGCAAGTGGACTCCCTGGTAACGTTGGCGACTGGATTCAAGGAATAGCGAAAAGATGTTATTTTTGCGAATTCGTTGATCAAATTGATAGCTGTGTAAAACAGCTTGTTTTGAACCTCTGACTGGTACCCCATCATTGTAGATATACTCCGTTAAAGTCATATTATTCGGTTCTTTAGCATAATCCATTGTCCTAATCAATTGCAAATTGGGCGTTTATGAAAAATTGATAGAAAAAATCCATGGAATTTTCGTTTTACTTAAGCCGGAAGTAGTAATTAAAATTTTAATTGGGCAACAGCCTGTTAAATATTTAATATGCGATCCTCTGAAGAGAAGTGTTATAGTCGGTGTTTAGAACTAAGCGATTTATCATTAATTCTAATCTTAATATTCGTTAATGGTTACGCAAAAAAAAATCAAAATGCCCATCATTCCCGTGGTAGTAGAACAACACGCCGAAGAGGCAGCCTTCCTATGGCTGCTCCGCGATAGCGCTGTTATTGAACCTCATTACTCATTGCCGGATGTGGTCCACCTGGATGATCGTACCGAAGCCCATATTGACGGGCTGCGCATTGCCGGAGATGAAGGATGGGAGATATGCAAGGAAACCCTTGCATGGGAGGAAGCGGGTGAAATCTTTACTGCAGCTGTATTGAGTTTTGAAAGCGGGAATGAGGATAGAATTAAGGATGTTCTCGAGGCAGGCAGTGGTGACTCGGAATTATCTCGTGGCATCGTATCTGCACTGGGCTGGCTTTCTTATCCACAAGCCGAGAAATTCATCCAAAGTTATTTGAGTTCAGAATCACCCGAATTGCGTCGCATCGGTGTCGGGGCCTGTGCTGTTCATCGTAAGGACCCCGGCAAAACTTTGCATGAAGCACTCATGTCGTCAGAACCTTATCTAAAAGCTCGAACGCTAAAAGCAATCGGTGAACTTGGGAAAACAGAACATACTGCCGCGGTACAAGATCATCTGAATGACGAAGACGAGAATTGTCGGTTTTATGCTGCGTGGTCGAGTGCACTGCTTGGGAATATGACCGGATTGCCTGTATTGCAAAATTTTGCAGAGATAGTAGGCCCGCGCGCTGAAAGTGCCTGTTCCATTGCATTCCGCCGGATGAGTGTCGCTGAAGGACATGAGTGGAACAAGGCGATTGCCAAAAAGACACATTTACAAAGAATAGCGCTCATCGGCGCGGGTGCAATCGGTGATCCCGCATTGATTCCATGGTTAATGGAGTATATGGCGATCCCGGATTTGGCCCGCGTTGCCGGTGAATCATTTACCATGATCACCGGTGTCGACCTTGCTTACGACGACCTGGAAGGCGAATGGCCGGAAGGCTTTGAAGCCGGCCCCACGGAAGAGCCTGAAGACGAAGATGTGGCAATGGATCCGGATGAAGATTTACCCTGGCCTGAGCCTAATCTAATTCATGAATGGTGGAGCGATAACAAAAATAATTTTCGAAATGGGACCCGATATCTTTGCGGCAAACCGATCTCCGAACAACAGTGCCAACACGTATTAAGATATGGCTACCAACGTCAGCGGGCTGCCGCTGCAATCGAATTGGCAATGATAAAACCTGGTCAACCCCTTTTCGAAGTTCGTGCTCCGGGATTTCGTCAGCAGAAGCTGCTCGGTTTGAAAAAATAGTTTTAGACAGGATTTAGGGGATTTTTTGATATTCATTTAGAGATTTAAACCGCAGACACACGCAGACAATGCGCAGACAATAAATTCTTTTATCGCGAAGCGATTGATATTTTTGGTTCCGCAGGCCTACCCCGTGAAACGCACAGCCTATTTCTCTGGGTTCGCGGAAGCGAAATTTCTGCGTCTGTCTGCGTTTGTCGAGCGAGCGAAGTGAGCGGGCGGCTAATTAGACATAATGGTATAAATAGCACTCTCATAACATTTTTAGCGGTCACAAAATTATTTCGACCTGAAATTGTAAGATGCAAATGCAAGGCCCATCATCAATAGGAATTGTCTTCGTCGCCATCGCCGTCATTTTCATCGGTGTCGCTTTCCGAGATTATCTGAACGCCGAAGGAAAAATGACCATTGCCCGCAAAATCTGGCTGCGGATGGCATTCATCTTTGCCGGGGTTGGGATCGGTTTGTTCCTTGCTCAGATCTTTTTATTTTAAAAAATAGGACACGGATTAGCACGGATCATCTCAGATCTAAAAAAAACTAATCGAGCAAAAACGCTCGATGTCAGTTGGCCGTAAATAATTCACCGCCCGCTCGGCTGCGCTCCCTTAAGGCGCAGAGTTCGCAGAGCTTTCATTTTTCTTTTGATTTGTTGTTGAGATTGGCAACAAATCAAAAAATCTCTGCATTCTCCGCGTCTCTGCCTGCCCAATGAAATCTTTGTTGCACTTATCTCATCGGGGCGGTGAAAAATTGCATTGTAGGTTAGTAGACCATGTCTAAAGAATTGTTGCCGCATTGGTAAAATCTGAAAATGTAGTAACTTATGTTAGAGAGACATTTATTTTTTTTGTCTATTTATTCAGTTCACAAGGTGCTCGAAATCTCACCGCTAACTTGTTTGTAAATCAGTGACGACAGAGGATTAAAAGACTCTTTTAGGCCGATTTATTGAGGCATAATAGTTGGTATTATGCGTCGAGCATCTTTTCGATACAAATTAAAATCGCTGTCTAAAGTAAATACCTGGCTGCTTTGATCAAGCTCGCTCATCCTGACCAAGCACGCATCGGCCAATGACATGGGTACGGAGCAGTATTTGCCAAGCAGTTTTCCGACTGGCTGAATGTTCTCATCCAACCGAAAAGATATTGAAATGATTTTGCGTTGAATCAACCGCATCACAGAATCACTGCCGTTACTGGTGCCGGCCAGCAGAAAACAAGCCTCAGAAACCACTGCTTCGCATGTGAGCATTGGAGGTGCGATCTGACCCCACTGTGCCGTAGCCCATTTATGGAATTTGTCTCTTCGATTTAAGAATGCAACCAGAGGACCTGTGTCCAATAAAATGCTCTGCTTCATTGCCCGTATCCTGCGAGATGTTTTTTATTGTGCGAAAGGTCCGTGGGCCCTTCTACAGAGCCGACAAGATCCTTGGCCAAATCCAGACATGAATTGGCAGTGATGGTCGAACTCGATGTGACAATATGCTCGATGGCACTACGGATTAAATTTGATTTGCTCTCCCCTATCTTTTTCGCAACAGCCGCCAATTTTAAGTCCAATTCTTCAGGCACTTTTACGGTCAATGTTTTCATCGGATTCTCCAATGCCAGATGGTATTATTAATATGTCAGTATGGTAATACCGGGTGTCATTTATGTCAAGATATTAATCTGGTTTTTCATTTATGTCCGGTATATCAATTTGATCATATTCTGAACGGTATACTGCATCAAATCTGCAAGTCCAGAATTACCGGGATTTCGCCAGCAGAAGCTGCTTGGTTTAACGTAATACTTTTTAGACAGGACTTACTGGATTTTTTAGATAATTTTTTTGGTTTTTTAGATGAAAACCAAGAATTAATCCTTGTAATCCCGTCAATCCTGTCAAATTTTAAAAATTTAAACAGAATCCATTCATCAGTCTTTTATAAATTTATAATATTTCGACTTGAAATTTGATTTTTATGCTTTTTGCGCCTTTTTGCGGCCATATCAAAATTGAAAAATCCCATAATTTCGAGAGAGCAAGTAGTCTTTATTTTATTCCATAGTGGTATGATTTTAATGGCAGCAGTTAACAATTTTTAATAAGTTTAAAGATCATATTGACAATCTTATAAATAATCCTATATAAAGTATGTAAAAATAGATTATTTACTGGAGGATAA
The DNA here is from genome assembly GCA_945787595.1 of uncultured Desulfobacterales bacterium. The sequence continues at coordinate 16,672 of CALZJV010000188.1, forward strand.
CCAATGGGATATACTAAAATCAGTGTGACTGTTCCGGATGAAATGTATAGAGACATTAAGGCGATTGCCTCAACTAAGAAAACTAAAGTGAGCCATTTGGTGACGGAAGCCCTTGGTGACAAACTTAGGAAAATGAAAGACGAAGAATTCTTAAAAAAAATTAATGAAGTTTTCCGCGATCCTGAAATAGCAAAGGAGCAACATCAATTAGCCGAAGCGATTGCCGAGAGTACAAATGTTGAAGAATTGCCATGGTAAAACCAAAACAAGGTGACATTTACTGGGTGCGATTTGGCCCTTCGAGGAATTCGGGGCCATCCGGAAAGCGGCCTGCCGTAATTGTCCAGAATGATTTGCTCAATAGCAGCAACATCCGAACCACTGTCGCGGCGTTGCTGACTTCAAATTTAAAACTTGCTAATGTCCCCGGAAATGTTCGCTTGAAAAAGGGCATGGCAAACCTTCCAAAAGGAAGTGTGGTGGTTGTCAGCCAGATCGCCACAGTTGATAAAAATAGGCTGCTGGAGAAAATCGGGACCTTAAACTCAAAAAAGGTGGAAGAAGTTATAAGGGGCTGCCAGGAGGTTATCAGTCTGCGTATCTTTTTCAAATAGGGTGCCACACCTGATTGAGTCGGTGTCGCCTTTCGATATTCTGATTAGAGAAACAAGCGATTTATGCAGAGTCCATCATCCATAGGAATTGTCTTCGTCGCCATTGCCGTCATTTTCATAGGTGTCGCCCTGCGGGATTATCTGAATGCCGAGGGGAAAATGACGATCGGCCGCAAGATATGGATTCGGATGGCATTCATCTTTGCCGGGGTCGGGATCGGTCTCTTCTTTGCTCAGATCTTTTTCTTTTAAGGCTGGGACACGGATTTACACGGATCATCACAGATCTAAAAAAACCTAATCGAGCTAAAACGCTCGATGTCAGTTGGCCTTAAATACTATACCGCCCGCCCGGCTGCGCTCGCTTAAGGCGCAGAGTTCGCAGAGCTTTCATTTGGTTTTGTCTGATTTTTCCTCGCAAGAAATCAGACAAAGAATAAACAATCACTGGGACTACCGTGTCCCTGCATGTGAAATGCAATTTCTGTCGCACTTATTTCATCGGGGCGGTGAATTAAGTTCTAAACAACTGGAGCAATAATGACAACACTTAATGAGAATTTTATGGAGTCTTCCGCAACAAAGGCCAGAGAAGGGCTCCTGACGTTGACAAAGACTAACCTTCTGCCCGGGATTACGATAAATCGGTTCGCCAACACCAAACGACCGGATCTCTATTATACCGGTCCCTGGTGGATCAGCTTTAGTCCGTTTGAAGCTCTGAAGAAATACGCCAAACTTCGAGATCAATCCCTGAGCCTGGCTGCCCGCACCTGTTTGGCGATCGATTGGGAGTGGAGCAATGTCGATGTATTGGTTAAGGCCGTAATTAAAGACCCCCTGTCGGCCTGGTCCGGGACCCCCAAAACACAGACCTTGAAAACAGATCGCCGCTATACCGGGGTCCGCTGGGAACCTGACAGAGATATCACTCAACTTTACATTCCCGGTCTATGGGAGTCTGATCCTAAAGTTCCGGGTCGGAAGATCTGGCAGAGCGCTTTTTCATTGTATTATTCTATTATCAAACAGGCCTACGAGCGGTTTTGAAAGGGGTAGGGCCCGGATATAGGGCGAAAATACAAATTACGCAAACCTTGGAAAGGAGGTAAAATCATGTCTGATGACATAGCTTTCAAAATCCAGTTGGGATTAATTCTTCCAAAGTTAAAGGACAAAATTTCGGGGGATATGTCTGCGATCATTTAAGAACTGGCTGAGATTGTCAAAGCCGGTTCATTGGGCGAAGGTAATGTGCCCATGGACGCGGTAAAGGAAATTATCATGAAGGACCTGGAAATTTTCCTGGATGATTCCATCCTGCCTGAAATTGACAAGAAATTGAATCCACCGGAGGAGAAAGCCGAAGATACGGAAGAAAAGGCAGAAGAGGGGGAAAGCGCTGAAGCAGAAGAGGAGGCGAAGGAATAAAAAAAGATTTCTTAGGTTCAAGATTTTAAGTATGTTTTGAAGTCGTGATCTAATTAGGGATCGAGCGAAAATTCTTCTAATCGATGTGTTGGGTTTCGCCCCTTGCAATCAGATCACGTTAAATCCTTGATTTTTTTGGGTTGGGTTGAGGTACGAAGCCCTACATTGCAGATCGGACTCAACCCAACCTACTAAAGATCAGGCTCTTCGTTTCGACACTAATTATTCTGGACAAGAAAAGTATCGCCGTCAGTCACTTTGGCGGATCTGATGTCACTGATTCACCAGAGTTTGATCTGATAAACCCAGAGCGGATTTACTGAGTTCAAGGCATGCGTGCGCTTGAAGTAAACCTGTTCTCCGCCGCCTTTGAGAGTCAGGGTTTTTCTTGCCTTTGAATTCAAGGTCGATTTCTGGGGCTGGGAAGCTGCTATCCCGACCAAACCGATGATTTCCTGATTTGGTGGAAGATCCATTTTAAACATTTCGCGCATATCATTCCAATCTTCACAAAGTGCGGTGACCCCGCGATATTGAGCCGGCCAGGCTTTATTTAGGAGATGTTCAGGAAGCCAACTCTCGAACATGTCAATTTTTTTTCCAATTTCAGCGAGAACTATTTCGTCCGCCCACCAACTTCCATATGCAGACGCCATTGCTGCTCTGGTGGAATCCCAGCCGGCGGCGCGATAAAACCGATGCGGTCCCCTGAAGCGCACAACCATTGCGGTACCCGGGCGAAAGGTTGAAAGAACTGAAGCAGAATTAGTGATCGGGATCGGATCGCCGGATAGCCATGCTGCCGGTGCAATTGATAACTGCTCTCTCATAGTAATCCCCCTTTCTTGCTGTTAGGATCTTCAAAATTTCTTTTGTGCCTTTCATAGGAAAACTTTTTATAAACCGGATATTATACGGAAAGTGTTTTAGCCTTCTTTGAGGGGGAACATCCTGCAGCCACCCGCTATGCGGCCAGAGCATCACTCCATCCCGAAGGTGACATTTTGGGTTCATCTGGATCACGGCTGACCTTCCGCGGGATCAAGGCTAACTAATTAAGATAATATAAAAAACTGTAACCAGTAGGGTTGACATTTCACTATTTTTAATGTAATTGAATTTCTCATAAGCTGTGTAGTCGGTCAAATAGCGGCTCGGCAAGCCATTTGTCCCTGGTTATCATTCACGCTGTTACTGTGTCAAAGATTTTACCCTGACGCTGCATAAACAACCGGACGAAAAATAGAAAAAATATCATAATATCATGCTGTTGCGCGATAGTAAGCCGATATTGTCGAATTCACCAACGCCACCCTGTGCGATCAGACCGGAGGCCAGG
>CALZJV010000189.1:0-871 GCA_945787595.1 uncultured Desulfobacterales bacterium
CACCCGCAGCAGGACTTAATTATAAGCGGGCAGGTTGAAAAATTTGTCACAATTCGTCCACAACATGCTAATATGCGCGGTACTGTTGGTGATCTTGTCAAGAGCACCGTGACCATTATTCCCGAAAAAAAATATCCTTTTAAGATTCTCAATTTGCGTGCGAAAGACGGCAAATACATCAAATACGAGCTCGAAGAAATCAAAGAATCCAGCACGATTGCGTATAGGCTAAATATTGAGAACCTGAAAACAGAGGCAGGCCGTTACTATGACTCCATTATTCTTGAAACAGACAACAAAACCAGACCGCAGCTTAGCGTAAAGGTTTACGGTTACCTGCGTCCCCGCAAACTTCAATAACCAACAAGTTAGAAGACCCGACCCAACTAGACCTCCGGCATTCACGCCTGCGTCACGGAGGGAATATTGGCAAATCGGAGTACCGGTTTTGTGTGATACTTTTGTAAGGATAGTGAACGAAATGGATAGTTTTAAAGTTGTTGCATTTGATTGTGACGGCGTATTATTTGATACCGAACAAGCCAATCGGGCTTATTATAGCAATATCCTGCAGCATTTTGGAAGGTCGGCGGTGACTGAAGAACAATTTGCCTTTGTTCATATGCATACTGTTTTCGAATCCCTGGCATATTTATTCCCTGATGAAAAGTCCTTGGCGGCGGCTCATGTTTTTCGTAACACTATGGATTATCAGCAGTATCTTAGCTATTTCATAGTGGAGCCGCATCTGGTTTCATTGCTTGAAAAACTAAAACCGCAATTCAAAACCGCCATAGCCACCAACAGAACCGACACCATGAATCGGTTGCTTGCTGCATTTGATTTGGACGGATATTTTGATCTGATTGTA
>CALZJV010000189.1:928-30519 GCA_945787595.1 uncultured Desulfobacterales bacterium
ATCCCGCCTGATCAGGTTATTTATATCGGTGATTCGCGACTGGACGAAATGGCCGCCAAGGCAGCCGGAATGCCTCTGGTCGCCTATCGCAATCCGGAGTTGTCTGCGGCCTACCACATTAGCTCTCTCAATGAGATTGAAGGTCTGCTTGATGTATAAGACAACCGGAGACTAATCTCTCAGCCACAAAGTCATAAAGACACTAAGATGGAGCAGATAAGAATGGGAACTGAAATACCTGAAGAGAATGAGAGAAAAACGGTGCCAACAGATACAGAGTGGGAACATCGTATATTATGCAGTGATGGCAACTGTATCGGGGTGATCGGACCGGATGGTTGCTGTAAAGAGTGCGGGAAAGAATATGAGGGCACTTTGGCGGAGGACCATTTTTCAGAGGAGGGAGAGCCGTCCCCGGCGGAAAGCTCTTTTGAGAAAGAAGATCCATCTCTTGAAGATATGCCCCATGAAGCAGTCGAGAACGAAGACTGGCAAGATCGTGTTTTGTGCAGTGATGGTAATTGTATCGGCGTGATCGGTCCTGACGGGCACTGCAAGGAGTGCGGCAAATCGTTCGAGGGATAATACCGAATTACGAATGTAGAATGACGATTGATGATTGACGATTGACGAAGTATGGAAGCGCTTCGCTCTGTCTATTTATATCTTAAAAGTGATTGAATACTGACAATTTAAGATTCGCCTCTCTCCGAGCTGTATGCTCTACGAGCTGTAAGTCGTAGGATCAATTATAAAAAAACAATCATAAAAATGACCGAGCGAAGCGACATCCTCAAATATTCAATATTCAATATTCAATAGTCAATTCTGGCCTGTCCAGGTTCGGCTAACGGTAACCGTATCGTAAACACAGCCCCGCCCTCCGGCGCGTTATTGGCATAAATCATGCCTTTGTGATCTTCGATGATGCCGTGACAAATAGAAAGCCCAACTCCCATTCCCATGGTCTTTTTTCGGGTGAAAAAGGGATCAAAAATTTTTCCAAGATCATTATCTGAAATTCCGGGACCGTTATCTTTAACGGTTATGATAATTTCTTCGTTGCGGTTGTGAGTGTCGATGCTGATTTTATTGCCAATTTGTGCAGACTGCTCAAGTTTCTCCCGGGATTGCGGTGCACTGGTGATCGATTCCACAGCATTGTTGACCAGGTTCATGATCACCTGGCCGATTTGTTGGGGGGATGCGTTGATATTTGATGTTTCTGCAGCCAGATTTAGCTTGATGCTCACCATGTGTTTTTTCAAATGACTGCGTGTCAGGGCGACCGTGTTTTCTATTACCTGGTTGATATTCATGGATTGTTTTTTTTCTTTGCCGGGGCGGTTAAGGTCGATGAGGTTGCGAACGGTGTCTCGTATGCTGATAAAAGCATTTTTAATCAAATCCAATTGACTTAAAAGTTCCTTATCATGCTCATACTTCATGCGGATAACGCTCAGCAAGGCGGTTATACCCTGCAGAGGCGAATTAATTTCATGGGCAATGGATGCCGCCAGCTGACCGGTTGCAGCCAACCGTTCGGATCTCAGCAACTGATTATGAAGAAATTTTGTTTCGGTAATATCCCTTGCGACACATAAAAAACATGGTTTACCAAGATAGGTAACATTACGGCAGTTGACTTCGTTGGGAATAATCCTGCTGTTTCTGGTTTTTATATTGAGCTCGAACCGGGACTCGTCTTCCGCACGCACATATTTAAGCATACTTTCCACATGGGGAATCTGACTGGCTTCAACGATTTTGGTGATACTGAGCATTAATAATTCGGCTCTTGTGTACCCGGTACTTTCAAGCATCCGATCGTTGATTTCGATAAATTTTCCTTCAGTGTTTAAAAGAAACACACCTTCAGCAACATTATCAAACAATTCTTTGTATCGGATCAGTTCTTCGGCTTGTTTGAATTCAGTCGTGTTAGAGGAGATGATGGTTGCAGCAATGACTTTTCTGTCAAGTCTCAAGGCACCGATGCGGTAGGTATACCATTCAGGTTTGCGATCAGTGCCCATCCGCACTTCGAATCTTTCCGGCTCCCCGGTCTTAAATACACTTTCGATACAATCCCTCGCGAGATCACGATATTGCGTGGGCAGAAAGCGATACATACTTTTACCGATGGCTTTTTCACGAGGTAGTTTCGAAATATTTTGATTGATAAAGCGAATAATGCCTTTTTGATCCACCGCGATGATCATGTCCGGTGCGGTAGCTATCAGGGAACGCCACAACTGCTCGGATTCATTAAGCTTTTGTTTCGCATCCTTTAATTTGTTAATAATGGACTGCGCGTGGGAGCCGAACAATATAAACAGGCACAACACAATCACCCGCAGATAAATATCGTACAAATCAGGGCCGATGAGTTCGGCAATGAGATTAAATTTATTCGAAAAAAAAATATTCAAGATGGAATCCAGCACCCAATAGATGATGGCTATAAAGATGAAGGCCAACACCAGCGAATCCGAATATCTGCTTAACACGGCGGTGTCCGATTTGGATTCGAACTCCGATTTTTTGCTTAATTTCAGTGGGTTGGGACCCAACGGCGACCTCTTGGATTTATTTCTTGAAGCGTTCATATGGTTTGCACCTGCTGTTTTTCGTTGAAATAAAGTTTAAACTTTATATTCTTTTTTTTGTGCCTTCGTGCCTTAGTGGCTGAACTCATACAACAGAACTATCACCATTAATACAACTAACACGCACTTTTTATCATAGTCGACTAAAAATGATAATAAAAAAAAGTGGACCTGTCGCGATGGCATCGGAACATGCATCAGCTTTAATGCTTCGCTCCAATTGGCCTTTGATCTATGAAAAACAGAGGAAAAGGAAAGTAAAACGATGATTATAGGTTCAGAGTTTAAAGTTGAAAGGTTACAACCGATGGATACTGCTTACAATATTAATCAATACACTACAGTTGTTTTGACAAAATCGCATAAACATCGAGATCTTTTGTAAATGTCACTGCAGCGGCAATCCGGTAATTGATCAGCCGATCTTCGGGAATTGTTCCCGTGAACCGGCAGCCGTTTTGCCAGTCAACATAAATCGCTTTGGGACGGAAACGAAAAGCAGGTCGGCGAGGCGAACCTTTTTGTTATATTTACTGGTTAGTCGTGAGAATGGGATTCCACGGGTTGCTAAAATCCGATCCATAATTCCCTCGTCCAGGGTATCCAGTACTTTGATCAGCGTTGAGTAGGCACTTTTGCTGCCATTTTTGGACTCTTCCAGGGAGACGATTGAGTATCCCTGTTTATAATTGGTAAAATTGACGACACGATGATTGCCCGAGATGATGCGCTCATCATTATGGATTATTTCCGCAACCGATGGATAAAATTGAGGCGCCGGGAATGTTTTATTCAACCTTAAAGCAAGCGCCCTGTAGGTGGTTGAATAATTACCGGAAGGATTCCAAACGGACCAGCCGGTTGTTCCAGCCGCCGAAATCCCGTCGAGTTGTGCATTGATATCACCGGGTTTATACCAGAATCCTTGAACCCAGGGACGTATTATTTTGCCGGTGCGGCTTTTCATCCGCTTCATGCTTAACTCCATAATTTCCAGTGGATATTCCCCCGGATTTTTTTTACCCAAAAACCCTGAAGGAAAATGGGAAGGATAGAGCATCGGGCAGATGACATCCACGTGGGGTGCCATGGTTTCTATCAGTTGACCCACCCCGAAATCCACCGTTTTCCATGCCACCATCCCAAATAGATCAACTGAGATGGTAACCCCGGTAGGTTTTAGCTCGGCATTGGCTGATTTTAAAAATTTGCCGATGCATTGAGTTTTGTTCAATTGCCCCGTATCGAGAGGATATTGAATGGCCGAAAGATCACCATCACTGGGGAAGCGAATATAGTCAAATTGAATTTCGTCAAATCCGAGCGCGACAAGCTCTTTGCAAAGCGCTATGTTGTATTCCCATACCTTTTGGTTAAATGGATTCGCCCAGTACAACCCCATTTGGTCCGACCATGGGTTTCCGGATTGAATGTCAATGATTCCCATATCGGGACGTTTGGCTACCAGTTGATGGTCGACGAACACATCCAGTTTTGCAACCGTCCAAAACCCCTGGGCTTTAAGCCGTCTTAAAGCGTCTTCTACCAATCCGTTTGAGGCGACGGCTCCGATTTCTGCAGCTTGCACATTGTTGGATTTCCATCTGATCCGCCCGTGAGGATCCTTGACGTGCAGAACAGCGGCATTGATTCCCGCCAACTTTGCATAGTGTACAAACTCATCGATTTTGCGTTCGGTAATGCAATGTGATGGTAGATAAAGAGCATTTATATCCTCAGGGGTGCTGGCCGGACTGTAAAAAGGGACAAGGAGCAGAATTGTGAGATTAATCGCAAGTTTCCACCATAGCCATCCGCATATTCGAGCTGGTTTCAATTTATACACCTCATTGTTTATTTTGCGCTTATCCAAGAGCGCGTCAGACGCACCCGGGACGATTACAGGAATAGTATGCCTTTTGGAGGCATTCGCTTAAAGCGCTATCGGCGTTTTCATTGAAACCTTAAGTAAAAGATAGACGTTCAGGGGTTCTAAGGTTCAGGGGTTCCATTCTCATCCCTGAACTGCATTTGGGATGCGTATGTAAGAGAAAAGCGTCAGCTTCGTCAGGCTTAATCCAAAATTTGGAGACAAATTGGCAATTATTGGGGAAAATGAGCATTTTTAATGAGGACTTCGGGTCTTTAATGCCTTCTTTGCCCTTAACCCTGAACCCCCTGGCCCAGACCTGGCTTTACTTTACTCAATTATTTAGATTCATATTTGGGGACCTGACACGGAACCTAATATGATCTTATACGTCGCACTCTCCGAGGCCGCTTCCAGCCCGTAGGGCTTCCAGGCCGGAGGGTAGGCTACGAGCCGGAGGCCAGGGCGGGCTGAACCTGTGAACGGTTACAGTAGAAATTATAGGGGTGAGAATGGAGGGGAAGATTTCAACTTGCAGAAGAAATCGAAATCCTATCTATGAGGATGTTTGATAAGAAATTGACTGAAGGGGAAATTTTTTTTTTGAAAATCCAACCGGCTTTTTATCTCAACCGAACTTCGTTCAGCTTTATGGTTAGATTGCCGACCATTGAAATTTTACCGCTTATTTGTATCGGTAAGCCTGACACGGGATCGATGAATATGGCAATGTCCTCCTGAAATCCAAGAAATGAGAAGTCTTCTACCTTATCCAGATCCGATGCCAGCGGCTGGGTCTCGACTGCGATCTTGAGAGCTTCGACCTGGCCTCGACGACGCATCTCGCCTTGCTGTTTTTTTTCTATGAAGTCAAGCTTCAGCGAGTGAAATCCTTGCGGTTTTAACCGCACATGAAATAATTGTCTTCTGCCAAAGACACAAAAAGACAGCGGCTGCATGCTTTTTGATATTTCAGCGGCTGAGGCCGAGGCAATATAAATCAATACCAAACGTTCGGTGACGTTGGGACATCCCAGTTGATCCCGGTCATAGGCATAGAAGGTATCTTTGACATCCGTCCATTTTTCCGGTTGTTTCGAGGTTTCCTGCTGATCTTTCGGCTCGCGCTGATGTCTAAAAACACCTTGTTCGGTGAATCGGTAGACTTTTTTAAAATCGGCCTTGCCCCTTCGTAGCCTGAGCCTTCCCAGCGCGGTTGCATCCTTCGGATTGAACCAAACCTGATTGATTGTCTTTACAGGCGACTTAAAAATATAATCGACCATATAATGGACGGTGACCCTATTGGATTCCGGGCGCCAAGCCTTTATCGGAACGCCCTGAGGACTCTTTATCAACGCTGCTTCTACTTCTGCAGCCGGCAGTGATTCCAGCTGCACCTGCACGTTCACTTCCGCTGAGAAGTTATTGATCCTATACGAAAGCTGTGTCCACGGCACACGCTTTGGATCGAGTTTGATTTGAGAATAAGATTGGGCTCGGGTTGAATTTGAGAAACCCGTTAAGGGAATTACCATAGAAAACAAGACAAATAGCAATAATTTTTTACGAATTTTCATTGAATGGTTCTCTCGCTGAATAAATTCTTATATAGCCATTTAAAAAACAATGCTTCATTCTTTTTGGGGTTGTTGTTTGTCATACCCCTTTATAACAGGACACCCAAATGGTTTTTCAACTTTTATTTACTCTGCGGTGCAAAATTGAGGTCCATAATTCAATGGTTTAAATCTTCGATTTCTGATAATAGGAGTGTCTATCTTTCGATTTAACTTTTAGCTAGATTGAGCGCTCCGGACTGCTTACTTCAAGCATGGTGACGGGCTCAATCATATTGTCGACTTCGAAACAGGACCCAAATATTTTGAAAGCCTATACCTACTTAATTTACAGTCCCAAAGTGGAGTATTGCCATTCGATATTTCGCGGGGTAGGCTACCAAGACATTCCTGAAAGAGATTATCAGTTTGCCTTCATCGACGGTTCGGAGACAGCCGCGCCTTCGGATGAAATCGGAACCGGTTCTTTTTTCCATTGCTTCAGGCTGTTAGGCAACACCCGGCTGGATTTTTCTTTGAAACCACCACCGGAGCAGATATCGCAACCGTAAAAACTTGTTTGACTGCGGTTTGCTATAAACTTCTGGTATAAAAATTCAGCGTATTCCAATTCATCCCGATCAAAGATATTGGCGATGGGCCGCTCGATAACGATCGTTTTGATAGTATTTTTTTAGGACTTCAAAGACCTTCTGTCCTTTTTAGAAAAATCACATATGATTATGGCCGACTCGCAAGGCGCCTGACGATGCGGCCCAGGTGTTTTTGGAAGACATTTTTAGTCCGCTTGCGAGCCTGATTTTTCATATAACCCGAGGAGTACTCTGGCTCAATTACCGGGTTTTCAACAAGATTCCAGTCATCACAGTCATATCCTATCAACGCCATGTAAGCTGTGTAAAAGCTGATATCCTCTTCGGTAAACCAGTGACGCCAATCTCCGGTGGATTTCTTGCGGATCACCTTTGCCTTACCTGTTGATTGCGGTACTTCCGCGTCAGCCTGGACACTAAAGCCAAGATACTCGTTGAGAGCCGCGAAATTTTTAGCAACCATATTCTCATAGGTGAAAAGGTACCAATCATTAACCAAACATTTCACGAAGTCATGCATGCGCTGATAGCGAACCTGTTCTTCTTCAAAAACCTCTGCGATGGAAAGCGGCCAATTATTGTATCTGGCATAGCGGTAAATCTCGGAAAACGAAACGGAGGTTGGATCATTTTCTTTTTTTAAGACCAAATTAAGGTGAGCAAAGTATTGATCCTTCTGTCCCTTGTTCCCTTTTTGCCAACGGTACAGCATCCGACTGACCGCTACATCGCGGGGATCACGTGCGATCCATATTTTGCGATCATAATGCTCTTCTTTGAAGTGGTTCAGGTATAATTCAAAACTCTTCCCCTTGCTTTCTTCATAGGTGTGTTTGTAGACCGCGTTTTCATAGTCCCCCACATATTTACCAGGCCGGCCGCCGGAAAAAGCATGACAGTTCGGAAGTCCGCCAGCCACTTTGTAAACCAAAGCCGTGGTGCCCGACTTGCCTGTACCTAAAATAAAAATTTTCATATTAAGCCTCCAAAACATATCTCAGGATTATTTTTAGATCGCTTGCGGAATAACACCGGTCCTGGTGCGATTTTAATCAATATCTTGAAAATAGTGATCGGCATCATCCAGCACTGATCCGGTAAAACTGATGGAAAATTTTCTTCACTTTCAAATTGGTTCTATCACCAAGCACGTGTTGAAACATAGATAACTTGGTACGCAGTTCATTCAGTGATATTCCTGGGTAACGGTGACGCAAAAATTCTGCTTCATTATGGGACATGTCGGGTAAATTGCTCCGGGAGCGTTTACGTATCTGCCGCTTTTTCGCCCAAACCCAGCTTTCCCACTTCTGTTTAAGGGTCGGCGGCGGTGAATCAAATTGTTGTTCGACCATTTCTTCAAAAATATCGACCATGCGTTCACAGGCAAGTGGACCCTTCATTGCCGCCAGATGATGTTCCATGATAGCCTGGCGTTCGTCACTATTTGCCGTTCCAAGGCTGTTGCCAAGAATTTTTACGAGAGTTTCCCGCAATTGTTCTAAATTAAAACACTCATGGCTAACCAGGTTAGGTAGCCGGTGAAAGGCGTTATCATAATATTCATTAATCGACGCCCGATAAGATATCGCCGGCAATCCAAGCGCAAACGCCTCAACTCCGGTAGTGCAGCCATTGTGAACAAGTGCTTTGGCTGCAATAAGCCATGGAACCACGTTGCCTTCATTGGTTACCTGCACGCGCCGGCATCTCTTGGCGATCTCATTATAAATTTCGGGGTTTTCAGCCGGGTGAGGCCGGATGACAATGGTGTGATCGGTCAATGTATGATCCAATGCCGGAATGAGACGCTTAAAGTCATTTAAGATGTCTTGTTTATGCTTGCTCAATCCTGCGGCGTACTCCCGGCTCATGCCCAGCCTGATTGCACGACGGGTTAAATTCGGCACCTCATCCGGAACGGAGGAGGATTTGAGTAGATTGCCATCGGGATAAAAGGCATTTATTTGATTAAAATTGGTGTTTACAAGGATGAAATCACCGTAGGTTTGGCGGATTTTTTTAACATCATTATCATATAAGCTTCGCATTTCAGGTCTTAGCAGATCTCCTCGCGGATTTCCTGTAATATGGATCGAAACTTCTGAAGGCATTTCCGGATATTGACCCCACAATTCGAGGTTATCCTTACCCCAGGCAAACAGTTTTGAGACATATTGCAGCGCCCGTGGGGAAAGGCGAGCCTGAAAATAGCTTTCAGAGGGCAGGTGGACCAGAGCTTCTTCATCCCAGGCTACAATCTGGTGGGTAAGCCGGTGCAGTTCCCGAAATACATTGTTACTGCCGCCAGCCAGACTTTTGGATAAATAGATGCTCCTTGAAAAAGCGTGAAGATGGAAATGCATTTCCCGGCGAGGTCCGATTATTGAAGAAAACCCACGCGTTGCAGCAACGCAGGCCAGCAATAGTTTGGGATCCAGCTCGCGCACCTGAAGCTCGACCGGGATCAGAAGGGTTGCTTTTCTATTATCTTTTATGGTTCGAAACATATATGCTCTCCGAAGCATTATCCTTAATTTCGTGATAAAGATTCAATCAGGCGATCGGTATTAAAAAATAACGAATAAATTACGGGGGTGTTATTTTTCTTTTTGGTCTCGGTTTTGCTCTTCCAACATTATTTCTGCCAGTTTAAAATCCAATTCACTATCAATGTTCACTGATCGCTGCGGCGGCATAATGTAAGGTCGTATGATACGCCCCCAAATTGAATTGTGTTTCATGAGCACATCGCGCCGCGTTAAATAAATTGCACCGTTTCGAATATAGGCCGGCTGTTGGCAATCCTGACGCCGGGTGCCTTCTTTTTCCTCAATGCAGAAGGGCAGAAGTCGATTGTCCTCAATACGCTTCATAAAAACCGGATGTTCTGCGATAACTTGCACCACACTGATAACAGAATCACAGGCTCCATCGCGGGCCAGATTCAATGCAGTTTCAATATCTTGCCATGTCCGCAGCGGAGACGTTGGCTGTAGCAGCAGTATCCAGTCCAAGGTTAGCCCATCCTGTTGTTCGACAAAGCGAACCGCATGCTGGAGAACAGGCAACGTGGGAACCATATCCCCGGCCAAATCAGCCGGCCGTATGAATGGAACATCGGCCCCGTGCTTTCGGGCGATAGCGGCAATTTCCGGACTATCGGTGCTGACAATTGTTCGCCAGAGCAAATGTCGTGCAGCCAGAGCCGTCTCGATCGTATAGGCGATAATTGACTTGCCACAAATCGGGCGGATATTCTTCCGCGGAACTCCTTTGGAGCCGCCTCTGGCGGGAATTACCGCTAAAATTTTTTCCGATTGATGTGTTTGGTCGTTGATTGTCATTTTTTTCTCTGGCTTGCTCAATATGTTAACCGCTTATCGACCACCAGCGGTACGGAGGCCAGAATATCGGCGATCCGCTCACCAGCCCGGCCGTCGCCGTATAATTTGCTGCAAGGGTATCTTCCGTTGTTCAGATGCTTTTTTATGGCTTCCAGGATTTCCTGGGTGGAATATCCTGTATCGATCACATTGGGGCCACGATCACGGCCTTTCTGACGATTACCGATGTTAACTGCCGGCACACCTATAAATGAAGCTTCCCGAATACTGACGCTGGAATTGCCCATGATGCATTTGGCACCAATCAGTAAGCGTAAGAAGTCTTCCGGGGCCAAATTTTTAAAAAAATGGATATGGGGAATATCGTGGGTTTCACGGAAGTGCCGAATTCCCTTGGATATACGATCTGAACCCGCATCAACATTGGGCCAAAACCAGAACGTCGGATAACCCAATTCCTCGATGGCGGTCAGGGTTTGATCGAATATTTCGCCGACACCTCCGTAGCGATCAAATGGGTTGAAGCCATCCTGTCCCTCTGCCAATACTCGTGCGGCCAAATCGACCGAAGGACAACCTGTTGTAAATACAGTTTTGGGATCTTCGCCCATGCGGATAACACGTTCGGTTGCCTGTTGATTTGAAGTAAAATGCAGGTTGGCGAATTTAGTTACCGCATGGCGTACTTTTTCATCGATTGAGCCGGTGATTTCGCCACCCTGCAAATGAGCCACCGGAATATTTAGATAAGATGCAGCAATCGCCGTGGCAATGGTTTCATATCGATCGGCAACGCTGATAACTGCATCCGGCTTTAGGTTGTCAAAGATGGTGGCCAGCTCAACTACACCAAGACCGGTGGATTTGGCCGTGGTGACCAGATTTTCGCCTTCGACAACCATGTAAACGACCGCATCCGGTTCAAAACCGTCTTGTCGGATGACCTTGACTGCCGGGCCATAACGCTCTAAAAGCGCCGATGCGCCGACGATAAGCTGCAGTTCTAAATCAGGATGTTTTTTGATGGCTTCCAGCACGGTCTTAATGCGTGCATAGCTGGGCCGAGCAGTAATAACAACACAGATCTTTCTCATTCAAGCTCCTCGATAACCTTATTGTATGTCTTCATAAATCTATTGAGTTGGGGGCCATAAACACCTCTGTTTTGACCATGGATTTATCAAGCCAGTATATCTTCCGTAATCATTTCATCGGCCTTAACTGACCGCCTCAGCCGGCAGCCCACCAATTCGATCAGCCGATCTGCCGGAATTCCGGTACCGGGTTTTTTCAACGCGAGATGTTCGGCGCGCAATACGGTTCCAGCTGCAAGTTCTTGGCGGGCAACGATGCTCTTGGTAAATGTATGGCGCAATTCCTCCATATCCTTGGCCATCCATTCTTTATCCACCGGATGGGCGTTCATTTTTTCTATGAAGCGAATACCTTCTACCAACCGGCACAGGTCTTTTGTTGTAACGGATGCCGAAACGTCAGGACCAAACATCTCGCGGCTGAAGACAACATGCACTTCCAGCATATCGATTCTGCGGGCAGCCGCTGCCAGACCAGGCCAGATTGTACCGGAGTGGTCCGAAAGGCCCACCGCACATCCATAGCGTTCGCGAAACTCGTCAATGAGATTAAGACCAATCTTTTCCGGTGGACAGGGGTAGGCCGTGGTGCACTGCAACACCGTCAGCGGAACGCTAGCGGATTGGATATGCGCCACCGCGACGTCAATCTCTTCAAAAGAGCTCATTCCGGTGGACAGAATCACTGGCAATTCGGTGGCAAGTATTTGATCAAGCATCGGTGTATTGGCGGTCTCCCCCGAGGGTATCTTCCAGGCCGCCACCCCCACCCGGTTGAGCAATTCGACGGCCTCGAAAGAAAAGGGGGAACTGAGAAATAGAAGCTCACGTTCATCAGCATGGCGTTTGAGGCCATGCCACTGTTCCTCGGTAAATTCCATGCGCTTCCAGTAATCAAACCGCGTTTTATCCTGGGGGCTGAATTTAACTCGCCAGGGTTCACCGAGAGTACTTTCTGCCGTAGCAATATGGGTCTGAAATTTCACAGCATCGACACCACTATCAGCTATGGCATCTATGAAGGCGTGTGCTGTCCCGAGGCTGCCATCGTGTGTTTGGGCGACTTCTGCCACGATCAGACACGGCTGGCCGGGGCCAACGGTTTGATCGCCCATTTTAAATACGTGAGACATTTTTAAAATCCTCTATAAATTTAATGTCTTAGAGAGATACCATAACCGGCGAGTCGAAGCGCCCAGACGATTTCCGGTTCGTTTACTATTGTAACTATAGAATGTTTACTAAGCACAGGCCTTATTAAAATCGCACCCGAATGCGAAAAGCCAAAGATGAAAGCCGGTGTGTCCAACGTTACTTATTCTATCATGTCTCAGGATCTTTTTACCAGTCGCTGGATTACCGGATCCATATATCTTAGAATGCTGTTTCTGGTTGCCTTGCGGGGTAAACGCTGCATATAGTCAGAGGAGTATTCAGGTTCAATCATCGGGTTCGGGCTGAGCATCCAGTCGCTGCAGTCATAGCCGATAAGCTCCATGTAAGGTGTAAACGCCGGTCTGAAAAGTTCAACATCTTTTTCGGTGAACCAATGACGCCAGTCTCCGGTGGTTTTTTTACGAATCACTTTGGCCTTGCCGGACGTACTCGGAACGGTTGCATCGGCCTGGACCTCAAATCCCAAATAGTTGTTGAGGGCCTCAAATTTAGCGGCGACCATATCCTCAAAAGTGAACCGGAACCAGTCACTTGCCAATTCATTTACGAATTCAACCATTTGTTGATAACGATATTGTTCCTCTTCAATTACCTGATCGACAGTTCGCGGCCAACCGTTGTGCCCTGTGTAACTGCAAATTTCGTGAAAAGGTATGGATCGGGGATCTCGTTCCTTTTTTAATACCAGATCACGATGTGCTTCGTATTGCTTTTTTCTTCCATCAAAGCCCTTGTGCCAGCGATATAGCATGCGGCTGACCGCCGCATCGCGGGGATCACGGGCCATCCAGATTTTGCGATCGTAATGCTCCTTGTTTAAATGTTCCTTGAACACCGCAAAGCTTTTACCTTTGCGCTCTTCGTAGGTATGCTTGAAAACTGCATTTTCGTAATCTCCGACATATTTGCCGGGACGACCGCCGGAAAAAGCATGGCAGTTTGGCAGTCCGCCGGCCACCTTATATACCATGACCGTGGTTCCTGTTTTTCCTGTGCCTAAAATTAGTATTTTCATATGAATCCTCCTATTCTCGTCTCGACATCAGGTAATTTTTTGTCATGCGAGGTTTTTTTTAGGCCTCAATGCTTATGTGACAGATGAACGCTTAAAGAATCCTTTCATGAAGCTCTGATCCGAAAGATTTGATTGGCAATCTGCGCTGCGTTTATTTTTGTGTTGTCACCGAGCATTTGTTGAAAGAGGGCAATTCGTTCGTACAGCTCGTTTAGAGAAATTCCGGGATAGCGATGGCGATGAAACTGCGGAGGGGCATGAGTGCCCGGAATATGTTTTTTGATATATTTATAAATACGGCGATAGTTGGCATACCACCTGCCTGAAATGCGATCGCCTAAAGGCGGTTTGGGTAAATTTGGCCGACTTTCCAAAATTTTATCGAGAACATCAACAATCCTCTCACACGCCAGTGGGCCGTTTTGAGCCGCTAAATAGTGATTGACAAGCGCCTTGCGTTCATCGCCATTGGCCGCACCAAGTTCACCTTTTAATATTTTTGTAAGCGTTTCCTGGAGCTGATCGACATCGAAACACTGATGACTGATCAAATTGGGCAGTCGGTAGAATCCCAGATCATACGTTTCATTGATCTTTGCACGGTAAGATACTGCCGGAACGCCCATCATATAGGCTTCCACCCCGGTGGTGCAGCCGTTGTGAATAACAACGTCGGTTGCCATTAACCAGGGTACCACATTGCCTTCGTTGGTGACTTGGACGCGGTTGCAGTCATCGGCGATGTTTTTGTAAACCTGCTGATTTTCCGTCGGGTGCGGCCGGACGATGATCGTGTGATCCGGAAAAGCGCGGTCAAGGGTTGGGATCAACTCTTTGAAGGCGTTGAAAATTGCCTGTTTGTGATCACGCAGTCCTTCTGCATACTCTCGGCTCATACCCACCGCAGCTTTGCCGAATTGAGGGGCTTCATCCGCTCGTTTTACCGGTCGAAAAAGATTCTGGGCCGGAAAAAAGGCATTCACATGGTTAAAATTCGTATTAACCAGGATAAAATTGCCACAGGTTTTCCGTATTTCTTCTGCTTCCGATTTGTAAAAGGGCTGCAACTCGGGCCGCAGCATATCGCTGCGGGGATTGCCGGTGACGTGAATCGGCATGTCAGCCGGAAGGTCAGGGTACTGACGCCATAATTCGGCATTGTCTTCACCCCAGGCAAACAGGTGTGAATTGTATCGAATTGCAACCGGTGAGAGTCTACGGGAAAAATAAGTTTCTGTCGGAAGATGAACCAGAGCCTCTTCATCCCACGTCAGGATTTCGTGGCCCAATTTTTCCAATATTCGAAACATTTTAAGGTTTCGATCCGTCATGCTTTTGTTAAGGTATAAACTTCTCGGAAAAGACATAATGCGGAAATCCACTTCGCGGTGAGATCCGATAATGACAGCAAACCCGCGCTGTGCGGCAATGCAGGCCAGCAGCAGTTTGGGGTCAAGCTCCCGCACCTGGTTTTCGACCGGTATGATGAGACAGGCTTTGGCGCTTCTTATGTTAGCGAGATTTCTCATATTTTCTTTCTCCAGAACCCAGTCTGCCCTGGCGGCTTATCCACCAGGATACAGCAAAGGTCTACAGGGTGCATCCAACCATTCAGGCGGAAATCCAAAAGAGCACGTCGCTGAGTTGCTCAACCTTTAACTTGTTATTCTCTCCGAGGATCTGCTGTATTCGTTCTATCTTCTCGTTCAGCGCGTCAAGGCTAATACCCGGAAATCGATGGCGCTGGAATTCCGGCCGATTGTGCGAATTTGGAAGATATGACAACAACCACTTTACCAGGCGGCGTCCGTTAGCTACAGACCAGCCCTCCATTCGATCATAAAAGGCTGGTTGCGGTGAGCCAGAGCGACCTTCCGTCATCTTTTCAAGAACATCCACGATCCTCTCACATGCCAGTGCGCCGTCCTGCGCGGATAGATAGCGATCGATGTTCAATTGTCTTTCATCTCCATCGGCAGCATCGAGCTGATTGGCAATGATTTTCTCCATAGTTAAGCGCAATTCCTCAAAATTAAAACACTGGTAGCTGAGTAAGTTAGGTAAATGATAAAAACCATTATCGTAATACTCATTGATGGATGCGCGGTATGTGATTGCTGGAACCCTCATCACATAAGCCTCTACCCCGGTCGTACAGCCGTTATGCACAAGTACTTTCGTAGCTAAAAGCCAGGGAACGACGTTACCAGCGTTTGTTACCTGCACATGCTTACACTTTGCGGCAATCTTGCAGTAAGCCTCTTGATTCTCGGTCGGGTGAGGTCTGACAACAATTGTCCAATTTGGAAACGCCCCTGCCAGTGCCGGGATGAGCTTCTTGAACTCATCGAACAAGGCTTGTTTGTGAGCCCGCAGTCCTTCTGCGAACTCCCGGCTCATGCCTCTGGCGGCCTTACCGAACCGAGGAGCTTCACCGCGTCTTTCGGCCGGCATGAACAGATTTTGATGGCGATAGAAGGCATTGACATGATTAAAATTAGTATTGATGAGAATAAATTCACCATAGGCTTTGCGAAGCGCTTTGATTTCTTTAGCGTAAAAGCTGCGCATCTCTGGTCGCAGCATGTCACCACGCGGATTCCCAGTGTTGTGAATCGGGGTCTCGGGCGATAGACTTGGGTATTGACGCCACAAATCGGCGTTATCCTGACCCCATGCGAAGAGATGGGAAACGTGCTTTATGCCTACAGGTGAGATCCGGCGTGAAAAAAAAGTCTCGGGCGGCAGGTGTACCAAGGCCTCTTCATCCCAGGCCACAACCTCGTGTCCAATCTTGCGCATGATCTGGAGCATTTTACCGCCGCGAGCCGTCATACTTTTGGAAAGGTATACGCTCTTGGGGAAAGAGGCAATTCGGTTGTCTATCTCCCAACGTGATCCGATCATCGCGGAGAACCCCCGGTGTGCCGCAATGCATGCCAATAAGAGTTTGGGATCAAATTCGCGCACCTGGTTTTCCACTGGTATAATGAGTGACTTTTTCAATTTTGGGCCTCCAACACTTTCCAGCGTTCAGCGAAAGCCTCAAAGAGTTGCGGTTGGCTGGAAATAGCACAAATCTCCTGGTTGATCCAAAACGATAGTGTCGACCAATTATAACTGCCGAAAACAACCCAGCGCTGGCTATTTTGCTCGACCAAAACAAATTTATTATGCATCGGCAAACTCTCGGGATGTGTAACCCGTCGAAATGGTATTCCAGCCTCGGCTAGTCTCCTTTCGGCCTTTAAAGATACGCGCCTGAGCGTCGGTTCTGCCAGTATCTCAAGTGTCGCTCCCCGGCGGGCGAGCCTCAACATTGTCTTGATAGAGGTCGTCCCATTGAGGTGCGAGGCCGCAACTCGGATACGGGCACCATCACCAAAGCGTCCGAGGAAGCTTGCTACCGCATGGGATTGGGCTCGCGGCAGGAAATGAATTTCAGTGTTTTTCCCCCGCAATGCACGGTTACCGTCTGCAAAGAATCGCTCCAAGATCCCGTGTCGTGCCCGGTGCATCCATTGCGCATGATTCATCAAACCGTCAACCAGAGCCGGTTCGCTGATACCGACCAGCACATTATGCGCGCGATCATGGTCGCCGATTTCGTGGATAATGTCCGGTCTCTCCTCGGGATCGTCTCCGGACGGGTTGAAGGATCCGACGAAAGCGACGGGGTTAGGATGAGAGAAGCAGTAGAGTTTTTCGTGAAGGTTCGGATTCCCCATCTTTCTCCCCGGAATAGGCACGCGTGGCGGTAAGTATACGGCGCGAAATCCCTTACCCAGTCCCTCTTCTCCAGAGAGCATGGAGACCACCTCGTGGTTAGCGTGAGGTATGTGTGGATTGCCTTCCAAGGTCACTGTCACGTTAACGTTGCGACGATGAGCCCGGAGTAATTGCTCAGCCAGTCGCCGGTCACGAAAATAGTAAGTGATCCAGTCTATTGCTCCGCCCGCCGGAACGGCTTCAATGCTTTCGGCCAATAGATCTCGCAGCCGGCCTACCGGTTGATCGGGACCACCGAAATGGATTTCATAATTAGAGCTGGGTGACAATTTTGTTCTCCATCGTGGCAAAGGAATCTTAAGGGTTACGTCCACCTGGAAAGATGAAACCTTACCCCGTTTGCGGGCTGATCTGAAAGATCTCGCTTGAGATCTGGTTTACTTCCGATGCTCCGCAGTCGCCAAGTGCCTTCTCGATCCGTGAGACCCGCTCACGCACTGCGCCCAGAGAAGTTCCCGGATAACGATGACGATGAAACTCCGGCCGGTTATGCGAATCCGGAAGGTAAGAGAGCAGCCTCTTTATTAACCTGCGCGTGGTTGCCATATACCATCCATCCAACCGATTAATCAGAGTTGGGTTTGGCAGTTGGGAAAGCCCTGCCGTTATTTTCTCGATAACTTCCACAATCCGCTCACAGGCCAACAGCCCGTTTGTCGCTGCCAGATGGTGATCAATCAGTGCTTTGCTTTCATTGCCATCTGCAGCTCCGAGTTCACCGGCAAAAATCTTCATCAGGGTTGTCTGCAACTGCTTGAAATCAAAACATTGATGGCTCAACCGGTTGGGTAATTGATAAAACCCATAGTCGTAGTAGTCATTGACCGTCGCCCTGTAGGAAATAGCCGGAACGCGCATGACAAAGGCTTCCACGCCTGTCGTGCAACCGTTATGGATGAGCGCCTTGGCGGCCATTAGCCAGGGAATCACGTTGCCTTCGTTGGTTACCCGCACTCGCTCGCACTGAGCAGCAATTTTGTGATAGACTTCATGTTTTTCGGTTGGATGCGCCCGGACAACAATCGTATAGTCCGGAAATGCGCGTTCCAAGGAAGGAATGAGTCCCTTGAAGTCCTCGAATATCGCCAGCTTGTGATCCCGAAATCCTTCGGCAAACTCCCGGGTCATGCCTCTGGCGGCACGCCCGAATTTGGACACTTCACCTGGGTTATTGACCGGTAAAAAGAGACTCTGGACCGGATAAAAAGCATTTATGTGGTTGAAATTGGTGTTGATAAGGATGAAATCCCCATAGGTGTTTCGAAGCTTTGCGACGTCATCTTCAAAGAATCCGTTCATCTCCGGCCGCAGCATGTCATTGCGCGGATTTCCGGTAATATGAATCGGAATCTCGGGCGGCAGCTCCGGATATTGTCGCCACAATTCAGCGTTGTCCCGGCCCCAAGCGAACAGATGGGACAGATACCCCATTGCCTTGGGAGAGAGTCGTCGCGAAAAATAGGTCTCGGCCGGTAGATGAACCAACGCCTCTTCATCCCAGGCTACTATTTCATGCCCAAGCTTGCGTAAAATTTTGAACATCTTGATGCTGCGAACCGTCATGCTCTTAGAGAGGTAGAGGCCCCTTGGAAAAGAAGCAATGCGAAAGTCTATCTGCCGGCGCGACCCGATCACCGAAGAAAACCCACGCTTTGCTGCTATACAGGCCAGCAACAATTTGGAATCAAGCTCCCGTACCTGATTTTCCACCGGCATCAGTAGTAAAGTATCTTTCATCTTCATATTTTTCATTCCTTCCAGACCACCCTGGTGACAACCAGAAGGGCAAAAACAGCTTTTGATAACAGCATCCGGAGTCAATTAACTATCCGAATCCGAATGCCGATTGAAAAGCTGTCTACTTTCAGCTTTCTGAAAGAGCCTGGGAGTAAATCGTACTTTCCTTTTCGTATATTCTCTCTTTATCGAATACGACATGTGCCAGATCACGGCCGCGCCTGCCGACTTTTTTTGCTTCCTCGTAATGGCCGATGACATGGACCATCTTTGCAGCCAAGGCTTCGATGTCCCCAAAAGGTACCAGATAACCAGTATAATCATCGATGACGATTTCAGCGTGCCATTCAATATCGTAGGCAATAACAGGAATACTGCACAGCATTGCCTCTACCAGGGTGGAGCCCGAGTAAGGGCAAATAGCTATCTCGGCATGGGCGGTCCATTTCAAAACGGCATCGCTTGGACATCTACCCAGAAATACAATTCGATCGTTATACATGCTTTGTTCAATTCTATTTTCAACCGCCGGTCCAATCGCACCAGCGCCAATGATGACCAGGCGGTAGTCCGGCAGTTGAGGGGCCGCGATACTAAACGCATCAATCACATCCAGCGGAAAATTGATTTTAGCCAGTCGCCCCACAAATAAGATATACGGGTAATCGGCCAGTTTGGCCGGCGGCTGTTCCGGATCAAAGGAATTAAAAGCTGCATTAAAATTGCTGATTCGAAGCAGGGAAAGTCTGTCAACCGGCGCCCCTAACGCAAACGCATGCTCATAATTGTTCTTATTGCGGCCCAAGACGCGAAATGCATGGCGTATGGGCCAGCCCAGAAGCCAAATAGATGCGAGATGTGCAAATTTTTTTAGAATAGGAATTTTGTTCAGCTTCTTAAAGTAGAAGGTCTTCCCAATAAGTCTGTAAATCAATTCGTAATTCCCGCTAATATCAACAATGAATGGTATTTTGATAATAGCAGAAACCAGACAAGCCTGTAAGGCCTTGTAATTATGACTATAAACGCGTAGAACGCCAATCTCTTCCTTGACACAAAAGATAGTAACCTTAATGATACCAATTACTTCACGAAAAATTATTGAAGTCGCCGCCAAGCCTAACTTCCCGATAATCCCAACAATTTTAGGGGTTTTTCTGGCTATGAGATAAAAGTTTTCATTAATCTTAATTTTTGTTTCAACAGTATTTACGGGATCCATTATCCCAATCCACTTAAGGCTATGATTTTGAAACGGCAAAAGGTACCAATAACCGCGCTCTTTTACCTTCTCCACAGTGAATCCCCGAAGGATGATAGCCTTTGGGCTGCCTTTAGCGGAATTTTTCCAAACTCTTCTCTGCCTGAAAATCCATGGCAACGCAAATAGTAAAGCCAAACCGCATAGTACAATTACGAGAACGCAAACGGGATAATCTAAAAATCTTGCGATAACCGTTATATTTTTCTTAGTTTTATTATCCATTTTTATAAATCAAATTAACTTTCCCGTCCGAGCCCAAATCGACCCTTCCAAGGACACGTGCCGGGATTCCACCGGCGATGGTAAAATCATCCACATCCCTTGTTACGACTGTCCCGGCGGCAATGAGACAATGATTGCCAATCGTGACTCCTTTGGTCACAATGGCATGGGAGCCCAAAAAACAACAGTCGCCTATTTTGGTAGCGGCCCGTTCGGGCTGCATTTTACCGCCCGACAGCGCCCAACTCACGGTATCATGGGTCAGCACCTGACAGCCGGTCGAGATGGAACAATAGCCATGGGTCAGCACCTGACAGCCGGTCGAGATGGAACAATAGCATCCGATTTCAAGCCCCCCGCCGCCATCCAGCAAACTGAAAGGGCCGATCCAGGTATGCTCGCCAATCTTAACATCGCCGATCAGGGTTGCCGAGTTATAGATTGTGATGCCCTTGTCTTCACGGGTCCAATAAGCTCCCCTTTCCGACCAGTCAAACAAGTCTTCATACGAGGGATTGATACGGCTGTACTTTTCCCGGGTATTATTCCGGCACCAGTAATGCAGTTCCAATAGGGATGTCCAAAGTTTTTTCAATTCGTCATTCATTTCTTCTGGTATCTGCATGAGTCGGGCCTTTGTGTTAATTTCAGCTTTTTTTTCTATAACTTCCGGGCAACGACTGTAATGCCGGAATTTCGAATATTGATATTCTCAATTGAAAGATCGGCGCTTTCACAAAAACTGATGACTTCTTCTCGGGTATGACGGTGACAGTTCATGGGGCGAAACCAGTCAAAATTTATGTGATTCATTTCTTCTACCGAATAGTCGGGTCGATAAAATAGCTTGCAAATGTTCCAATAAAAAAAACGCTGAAGATTCTGTCTACCATTTTTAATCCCTAAGAAGGGGATATCCTCAGGCACATCCAGGTCAACATCGATTTCGCCCAGCGCCATACCTAATTTGGTCAACGGCTTCAAAGCTTCCCAGGCTTCTTCATCGCTCATTGACGCAATCGTATTTCTTATAAAGTCATCACTGAATTCTCTAATAATTGCCTTTTTGGCATAAACGTAGAATAAAAATCGTCCGCCCGATTTGAGCTTTGAAGCCAGAAATTGTATTGATTTTTGAGTGCTGTCGGTATGATGCAGCACACCCTCTGAAAATATTAAATCGATAGAGGCTTCAGGAACAGGGATCTCCAGCAAGCTGGCCTGCAAAAAGTCTCCCGTATAGCCCTTTTCGGCAAATCTTTGTCTGGCAATTTCAACGGCACCGGAGATATCTACTCCCAAATAGTCATGATATTTCAAATGGTGCTCTAAAAACAGCAAAGCCGAAAATCCGGAGCCACACCCGGCGTCGAGAATTATTTTTCTGCCGCCTGCCAGCCAAGCCGCAAGTTTTTCAGGGTCGTTTTCACAATAGCGTTCAAACAGCCATTTTTTGTGATTCTGCTTCACGGCCTTCGATTCGTATGTGTCGCGTTTGGACCACTTAAATTCAAAGGTCTGCTCGGTCTGTTTTTGTTTTGAGGAGTATTTCCTCTTAAGTTTGTCAACCACCTCGAAGGAGACCCTCAATCGCTTTAAAGCGGACATAACACCTCTTGCGATATCCTGATCGAATCGTGGATCTTCATTTCATGCTAGGAATTTTCTTAACCACCATTCAAAATTTAACAGTGACCAGATAAACAATCTGCGATTTGATTTACCCTCCAGATGCTCGTTTACCAAGCCGTGGACGACGTCTCGATCCAGATAATCATATATCATGGCTTGCCTGCTAAAAAGGGTCTGGCGAACATAGTTGATGCTTTCGCCTTTAAACCATGACGCATCCGGGGCCGAGAAACCCTGTTTGACGGCCTTTGTAATCTGCTCGGGAATGATATGTTCCATAACCGTGCGCAAAATGCGCTTGCCGTCCCTATTTTTCTCAAAGTACTTTTTAATCTTGCCGGGTTCATTTTCATTTATGCGCACCACTTCACCCAGGTTCTGCAATTTTAAGCCGACCGGTAATTGCATGGCAAAGTCCACCAGATCATTGTCCAAAAAAGGTACGCGAGTTTCCAGACTGTGCGCCATGCTCAGCTTGTCTTCGACGATAAAGAGACCATTTAAGAAAGTTTTGGCTTCCAGGTATAAAGAGTGATTCACATAGTCTTCAGGTTTCTCCAGAGCATTCTTATGGGACTTGAAAACATCGCGAAAAATGTCCTGAGTTCTCAGCTGACTTATTTCTTTCCAAACCGGGCTGAAGACCGCGTGCTCCTCCCGGTCTGGAATCAAGCGCTGCCAGAAGTGATAATATTTTTCGATGTAGTCATCGAAATCGGTGTTAACCACCGCCCGATAGTAGCGCCAGGGGTAACCCCCAAAGAGTTCGTCACCACCGGTTCCTGCCAGGACAACTTTAACAAACTTGCTGGCCAACTGCGCGACATAGTAATTGGGATAACTCTGTCCCACACGAGGCTCTTCGATGTGCCAGGCAACTTGCGGTAAAACCCGTTCCATATCACCAGCTTTTAGAACCATTTCATAATGTTCGGTTTTGAATAGGTAGGACATATATTCTGCTTTTTCCCGTTCATCGTATCCAAGTTCGAGTCCCGAAGCCGAGTTCAGATCAAATCCGCAGGTAAACGTCTTGATATAGGGCAGTTGAGAGGCCGCAATGGCCGTAATCGACCCCGAATCGATCCCGCCGCTCAGATAGGCGCCTAACTCAACGTCGCTGACAAGCTGTCGATTGACGGCCTGCCGAAATAAACGGTCAAGTTCTTCGATATATTCCTCTTCCGTGGCGACCTCGTCGGGTTCACTGAAATTAAAATCCCAGTATTGATTAATTTTCAGGGTTGAAGTGTCTCGACCATTGGAACCTAGGGGCAACCTGGCACAGCATCCGGCAGGCAAAAGGTGAATACCTTTAAAAAAGGTTTTATCGGTAAATATGTTTTGAAAGGTGAAATACTCCAACAATGCTTCCAGATCGATTTGGCGATGAACCGCCGGATGCGTGACAATGGCCTTTTGCTCTGAAGCAAATAAAAAGTAGTCACCAAAAAAGCTGTAATACAATGGTTTTATTCCATAGCGGTCCCGGGCCAGAAATAATTCCTGCCGGGTTTTATCCCAAATGGCGAAAGCGAACATACCATTAAATTTATTTATACACTCCGGTCCCCATTGGGCGTAGGCATTTAGAACAACCTCGGTGTCACTGCGCGAGCGGAACGGACAGCTCATGGCTTCCAATTCGACGCGCAGCTCCTGAAAATTGTATACTTCTCCATTATAGGTAATCGCATATTGACCGTCGGCAGAGACCATGGGTTGATGCCCCAGCGGTGATAGGTCTATGATCGCCAGCCTTCGGTGTCCGAGGCCAACAAAACTATCGATAAAAAAACCTTCTCCATCCGGTCCGCGATGGGCGATGGCATCGGTCATTTTGCGCAGATTAACCGGTGAAACAGGCTCACCATTTAGATTAAATATGCCGCAAATTCCGCACATAATTAAAACCAAGTCTAAGGTATCGGTCTAAGGTATATGGATTAAAACTATTTTATTACTTTCATTTATATTGTGTTACGATAAGCATTTTAATAGTTCGGTTACGACATGTTGCTGTTCTGCATCTGTCATATCATGGTACAGCGGCAGCGTTAAACAACGATCAAAAGCAGAGCGACTGCCGGGCATATCACCAACGATACGGCAGTTTGAGTTATGGTTAAACGCTCTGTGCATATGCAGGGCATAGGTCCCGATTTGGGTCTCAATATTTTGTGTTTTCAGCTGTTCGATGATCTGGTCCCGATCAGGCACAAATATACAATATGACTGCCGGGAATGGATGCCGTTGGGCGTCACGGTCGGCAAGGATATTGCCGGATGATCGCCGAGGCATTCATTATAGCGGGCCGCTAATTGTCGGCGTTTCTCTAACAACAGTTCGATATTGCGCATCTGCCCGAGACCGATGGCTGACTGGACATTGCTTAATTTATAATTGGTCCCGATGCCGTCAAACCGGGTGCCAAGTCTGGAATCGTGCACCCCCATGCCAAAATGCTTATAGGCTTTCATCCACTCAAACCAGGCCGGATGATTGGTCGTCACCATACCGCCCTCGCCGGTGGTTATAAACTTGCGCGGGTGAAAGCTGAATACCGAAATATCTGCCAGGTTGCCGGCATACATTCCGTCATATTGAGCTCCCAGAGAGCATGCAGCATCTTCAAGAAGGTAAATGTTATATTTTTTTTTAATTTCCCACAATCGAGAGTAGTCAAGCGGATTACCAAAAATGGAGACCGGAATAATTGCCTTCGTCCGACTGGTAATCGCTTGTTCAACCGCCTCATAATCGATGAGCATACTGGTCGGATCAACATCGACAATCACAATTTTTGCGCCCACAATTTGTACAACTGAGGCCGTCGCTGGATACGTATAGTCAGGTACTATGACTTCATCCCCGGGGCCGATTTTTAAAGCCCGCAAGGCCATTTCCAACCCTACGGTGCAATTGCATACCGCCAGAGCAAATTTACAGCCGATATAATTCTTGATGGAATCTTCAAACTGTTGGGTAACAGGCCCTTCCGTCAGGTACCCGCCGTCAAGGACTTCACAGACCCGCTCTTTTATTTCTCTGGTAATGAAAGGTTTTATTAATGGAATTTTCATATAAATATTTAATTCGGGTTTTGTCTTCTTATGCTAACTTCATTTATATGGGCTTTACGCCACTTGATCAGCCTTCGCAAACCCTCTTTCAGATCGACCGACCATTTAAAACCCAGATCCCTCTCGGCAGCTGCTGGATTCCCCACCCGGTTAGTCACAAATGTCTGCCCGGCAGACGCGTATTGGATGGGTAGATTCGAGCCGCTAATTTCAAGAATAATTTCCGTTAATTCTTTAATGGATGTTTTTATACCGCGTCCCACATTGTAAAAACCGAAGGGAACTTCACTTTTTAAAGCGCACACATTGGCGCGGGCCGTGTCTTCGACATAAATAAAATCATAAGCCTGACTGCCGTCTCCAAAAACCACCGGAGAAATTCCCCTATCAAGATTGTCCAGTATTTTCATCATCACGGCGATATAGGCACCCTTGTAATCCTGACGCGGGCCATAAACATTCATGTATCTCAAGCCCACGCCTTTAAAGCCATAGCGCTTATGAAACGATTTGAACATGTGCTCCCCGGCTATTTTAGTAGCCCCATAAAAGGTCCAGTTATTGTAGGGATGATTTTCAGTCATCGGCTCTTCTACAGCATCTCCATAGACGGATGCGGAGGAGGAGTAGACAAGGCGTTTGATGTTATTTTTTACACAGGCTTCAAGCACATTAAAGGTTCCCCGGATGTTCACATCAAAGGCCGCTCTCGGATATTCGTGGCATTGCAGCAACCACAGCGCCGCCAGATGGATAACACCATCCACGCCCTGCATGGCCGCATCTAAAATATCGGTTTGAAGAATATCTCCTCCGATTTCAAAGATTCGGCACCGATCATCTTCTAAAGCGTCGGTCAAATTTTCACAGGTACCACGGCAAAAATTGTCAAAAACGATGACTTTCTTTATATCTTCTTTTAGCAATTGTTCAACGACATGCGATCCGATCAATCCTGCCCCACCGATAACAAGAATCCGGCTTCCGTTTATTTCCATTCAAGTACTCCTCCAGTCATAAATCGCAAAACTCTTTCAGGTATGCCGGCTTGGACAATCGTGAAGGTGAAAACCACAAAACCTTTAAGACATGCGCAATTTTTCATCTAACCCATCGCCTTCAATATTCGGGCGGCCAGGCTCGGCCCGTCCAGCTTGTGGTATGCCAGCGCCTCGGACGGCGTGCCGCAGGCAGGATACCCCTCGACGCCGAATTTGATCAGTCTTCTGGTGTGCAAGGTCTCGGAATTCATCAGGGCGTTTAATAGATTGTCTCCCAGGGCGCCATAAATAGAATGATTGTCCAGTGCAAACACCGTCTCACTCTCACCGATGGCTTCCTTCAGCCAGCTCACGTCAATACGGTTAATCCAGGGTAAATTGATTACTTTCAGAGAAAAGTCGCTTGCCTTTAACGTATCTCTCGCTCGCAGCGCTTCGTTGAGCATTACCGGTCCGTATGCAAATAAAACGGCATCCGAACCGCCCGCCAGGATGTCACCTTTGCCCGGCGACAATTGATAATTTTCTGTCAAGCGAATCGATCGTGGAGACGGCGATATCACCAAACGGATCATACAGCTGGTTTCAGCTTCTTTGACGCACCACTCCAGAACCATCCGGGTCTCCAGGCTGTTGCAGGGCTCCAGAATTACGATATTCGGCAAGGCGCCCAGCAGGGAAATGTCCCGCAGGCTCTGGTGAGATTTGCCCGGTCCGGCCGGAATGAGTCCCGCATAGTGGCAGACATATATTATTTTGGTTTTTTCCGTGGCATTGTTATAAATTTGTTCATTTGAACGAGACGCCAGGAATACGCCAAATGAATTTACTATCGGTAAAAAGCCCTGCAGGGCAAGGCCGCCGGCGGTGGATACCATGTCCTGCTCGGAGATGCCGCTTTCGATAAACCGTTGCGGGAATGCATTCTCAAAGAGTCGTAGCCCGCAGTCCGCCGACAGATCAGCGTCCAGAACGATTATATCTTTTCTTTTAGAGCCAAGTTCGACCAATGCTTCGCCATACGCATTGACGACCTTTTCAGCTGTGTCTTTTAGTTTAATTCTATTTTTTTCTCTTGTTTCGATGACTTCAGAAATCAAAGCTTCCAGACCGACGCCTTGAAGTCGATTGTTTATACTTTCGGTAAGCTCCCCGTATCCGGCTTCAAAGGCATCATCATCGGGAGCACCGGCATGCCATTTGTATAGAAAGTTTTCGTCCGGCAATTCCGTTGGGCCTTCCATAAACGAAATGCCCTTGCCTTTGACGGTGTCGGCAATCAACACTTTGGGTTTGTCGGTGATCCCTTTAAGTTTTGTAAAGACTTGCTCCAAAGCAGCAAAATCGTGTCCATCGCAGCTTTCAACATGCCAGCCGAAGACTTTGAATTTTGCTGCCAGATCCCCCAGGTCAATGATGTGTTTAAGGGCTTTGTCTGACTGGAACTTATTGAAGTCAACAATGACTATCAGGTTGTTGATTTTCTGGTGCGCTGTAGTTTGCAAAGATTCCCAGATTTGTCCTTCCTGGAGTTCGCCGTCGCCGGTCATTACAAAGACCCGGCCGCCGGACTTGCTTGCGTGTTTGGCCCATGCCATTCCTTTGGCTTTGGAAATCCCCATACCCAGTGATCCGGAGTTGGCTTCAATGCCGGGTATGCAGACATCCGGATGACCATGGGTGCCGCCGTGGCGTCTCAGATTGATAAATTGTTCCTGTGATAATACTCCCAAGGCGTAAAGAACCGCGTAGTGTCCGGGAGCGTCATGACCCTTGGAGGAAAAATAGATGTCTCGGTCAGGATGGGAGATGCCGACCTCGGTAATATTCATTTCGGCGAAGTACAGAGACGCGACAATATCCAATGAGCTGAAACTTGAGCCCAGATGCCCCGATCCGGCACGTTTTACGGTGGCGATTGCATTGGCGCGGCACATATCGGCCAGCAAATGCAGTTTCGTATGCTTGTCAATGTCTGCCGTGCGAACGCGCTTGAATTCTTTTTCAGGGATGAGTCTTATTTCGATCATTATAGCCAGTACTCCTTTTTTATTATACAATAAAGTCCATTATTTTTTAGAAACGGATTCACCGCCCGCTTCGCTCGAGTCGCAGAGACCGCAGAGGAATTTACTTTTAACTTTCTGCTGAGAGGACAGAAAATTAAAAACACATGCTCTTCGGACCCTAGTATCGTCTGCGATTTTCACTCCGTTTAATAAAAAGGCGGAGCGAAGCGACATCAACAAATATTCAATTTGCAATCTTCAATATTCAATTCCGGCTTGTCCGGATCAGGAGTATACCGGTTGCGTTATATGGGGCAATTTTACATCACCATTTTGAACCATCTGCTCGGCAAGCTGCCAGTCGTATTCATTGTTGACGTCGAATCCCTCATAACCAACCGTAAAAAACGGCATGACGACATTGCCGGCGATGGTGCGGTCTTTGAGTACAACCCGCGACCATGCAATCTCAAGGCTTGCATTTTGGACGTAGATTTCCGGTAAAGAGGGATATTGACTGCTATGCCAGGGTTGTTCGGCTGGTCCCAACGGCAGCAGGGGCATCATCCGGCTGCCTCGCACTACCCACATTTTACCGGGATGCTGGGTACATTTTTCCACCGCCCGTAATGAGTCAACACCGGTTTGGGTCGAAAATTCATGCCACGCTCGTTGAATGGTTTCCGGCAGTCTAAACGGACTGGTCGGCCGCAAAATGCTGAAGCAGTCATAACTGCGACTTGCATCCTGCAGGCGGCCGAGCGTGTATTCCAGCCATTCGATGTCGGGGGACTGATCGCCGGCCAACTCTGCGGGTCGCAAAAACGGCACTTCCGCACCATAGTGCTTTACAATCTGCCCATAGCACTCTGAATCCGTTGACACGATTACATCTGTAAAAATCCTGCTGCCCAGGGCGGCCGCTATCGTATAGGCAATGACCGGATGGCCCGCCAACGGCCGTATATTTTTATCCGATACGCGCTTTGAACCTGCCCTCGCCGGTATCAGCGCAACGATGTTGGTGTCTCTGTCTGCCACTTAATCCCCCTAGAAATGACGAATGTCGATTGACGAATGACGATTGATGGATGTCGCTTCGCTCCGTCATTTAGATATTAAAATTAAAAATGATAGCATTCCTTAATTATTCATTCGTCATTCGAAATTCGTCATTCCTATAGTTTTTCCGGATCAATATTTATGATAATGTTTTTCAAATCGGAATAGACGTCCAAGGCTTCCGTTCCAGGCTCTCGGGTGCCATTGCCGGACTGCTTTAATCCGCCGAATGGCATATGGGGT
The DNA here is from genome assembly GCA_945787595.1 of uncultured Desulfobacterales bacterium. The sequence continues at coordinate 30,256 of CALZJV010000189.1, forward strand.
TCGCTACCAAAAGTTCCGGCGTTGACGACTGCTACGCCCGACTGAACCCTCTGGGTGAATTCAATGGCCCGGTGGAAGTTGCGGGTATGGATACAGGCGGTAAGGCCATAGGGTGAATCATTGGCCAGCTGCAATGCCTCCTGGAAATTACTAACGCGGTAGAGACAGGTTATGGGACCGAACAGCTCGATGGTAGAAATATCATCTTTGGGATCGGCGTTTTCAATCAAGGTCGGTGCCATATAAAAACCACCGGCATGTGAG
>CALZJV010000190.1 GCA_945787595.1 uncultured Desulfobacterales bacterium
GTTTACCAACCTGAAACCCGGTGAGGGAACCCTGGAAGCCTATCGTGTGATCCGCAAGACAATATCCCATCTGGAGAAAGACCGTATTCTGTCCCAGGATATCGTGGCCATGAAAGAGCTGATTCGCAACGCAACGATTTTGAGAGCTGTGGAAAAAAAGGTTGGTGAACTCAACTGAAGCTGGTTTATCCCTGGTTGAAATCGAGACTTCCTCCGCGGGCAGCGAGGGAAGTCTCGGAGGGACTCAGGCTCAGGCGAAGAATGGTGAATGCATTTGTCGGCTAGCCTCTTCAACAGCGCTTGCATCAAAAACGCGGGTGTAGAAGGCTGCGTTTAGCTCAGCGGTTTCGGTCGGAAAATAGGTCAACGCGAAAGTCTTGCCATTCTCGATCGTATCAAAAGCGTAGATGCCGCCGAGCGTGTTGGTGTGAAGCCCGCTTAGCCATGTCTTCGCCAAAATGCCAGGTTGTTTCTTCAACACCGGATTGATTTCCCGCCAAGCAGCTTTGTCGAAAGGCACATTGACCTGTACTTCGGTGTAGACGAACGCGCCTGGTTTGCGGTCGAGTTTCGCACCGAAATGAACCGAATTCATATCACGGCTGGCTTCTTCTACAATCGCTGCGTCGAAGATGCGCGTGGTCTGCGCGACGCCAAATTTTTGGGCTTCGCTCGGGAAATAGCCGGTGACAAACTTCTGTGCATCTTCGATACTGTCGAACTCATAGATGCCGCCAAGCGAATGGTTGCCGACACCAGCGAGCCAGGTTTTGTTCAATATGCCGGGTTGTTGTAGCAAAGTCGGGTTCACTTCCCGCCACGGTGCCTGGGAAAATGGGAGGGAAATTTGGAGCTCGGTGTAGATGAATGCTTTCTGTGTCATGGTATTCTCCTTTCAATTGGGTTTCACAGGCTGTGAATTTCTTTGATCATTGGAATGACGCCGTCATTGAATGTAATCAACGGGACGATTTTGATGGTATTGAATGACGCCATTCCGTTGTCGATACAGAATTGCTGAATGAGATGCGGATCATCGGCATCCACCACCCAAAGCAAAGTATGTTCCAGGGCGGAATGAAACTGGGCCACGACTCGATTGATTTTATACTTGCCGGCGATTTTCGATACGTCGCCTTGGGCAAATTGGACCAGCGCTTCCGCCACCCTGCGGTTGTTAACCGGGCAATTGTCTACTGTGTGACTGCCGTAAATTCCGTACAAAGCCATGATAACCTCCTTGTCTATGTGTTGCGTGATTTATTGCCGCTTTTTGGACCGTATGGTCCAAAAAAAGTTAAAAATTTTTAGTGTTTACAAGTATCTAATACCACATCGATGGTATGCTTTAAGGTCTTCGACGCAACTCCTGCTTTGACCATGGTTTTCAGACCGCTCATGCAGCTGAACAAATAAGGTGCCATTGAATCGGCCGACCGATCGGGCGGAATGTCGCCTTCTTTTTGAGCGCGTTTGACAGCCAGCATCAGAATGTGGATGAACTGATCGATCCCTTCAGCAATTAAAGCGGCAATTTCCGCGTCGGATTGGGAAAATTCACTGGCGGAATTCAAAATAAGACAGCCGCGGCGTTCGGCTGATGTCTTGGTGTCTTTTAAAATCGCAGCGAAAAAATGCTCAATGAAATGCAGCCCGGAGTTCGCTGTGGTCAATTCGGCTTGCATGTCGTCGGCGATCGTTTGACGATAATGGGTGATACATTTTTTAAACAACTGATGCTTGCTGCCGAAGGTTTGATAGAAGCTGCTTTTAGCCAAATTCATCACTTTTAAAAGGTCCTGCAGTGAGGTTTGCTTGTAGCCTTTGCTCCAAAATACCTGCATGGCTGCTACGAGCGCCTCGTCGGGGTCGAATCCTATGGGTCGTCCGAGTGTCATGTTTGTAAATTAGGACCGTTTGGTACAAAAGTCAAGTATTGTCTATCATTTTTTTTGCTAAACGTTCAGATCAGGCGCAGGATTTTACTTGCGAAGGAGAATACAAGTATGAAGGCTTTTAGAGAAAATAGGATAGTACTTCCCGCAGGCATCCTGTCGCCAGAATTTGTGGGTTATGCCACTATTGCTGATGTTCCACTCCTGTGGCCAATAATGATGGTATATTTAATTTTACCTCTATCTTACCTTCCGCTAACACCGTTTTATTAATTACGTCTGGTATTGTAAAACCAGCATCATAGAGATCTACATAAATTCGGGCTTCTTCATCTTGCATGTAAAACCAATAACCTCTTTGGTCCTGTACATCAATCACACCCTTAATAGTTACCGTTTTTCCATCATATTTGGTCGTATTACTAAAAAGGTCAGAAATCGGAATGGTTTTCCGATTTGAAATTGGAGAACCAAACTTATTTGAATAGCTACTATTATTGCAGCCAAATAGGACGATGAAAAGGACGATGAATGAGGAAAACCGTAAAAAATAGTGTTCTAATTTACTCATTTCATTGCACCATTCTAACGCATTTCTCAGCGGCGAGGGAACCGAGTCCGCTGAAGAAAAAGGTTAAATGCGCGATTTTGAGAGAATATATCTAAACACATCATCAAATTCATCCATACCGGATTTTTGAGGATTTTTTGGTATGTAGTCTTGTAATTCATCGATTTTATTGTTGATATAGTTTTCAATAACCTCTGATCGTTCCACGGTATATCGCTCAGAATGGGCATTCTTCTTTTTAATAAGATCGATCACCTTGTCTTTAAAAGTCGTTTTTTCTGTGACTGCCGCCAATAGATCTGCTATATGCATTGGAGGTTGCGTCAAGTTACTAATAATCCATTCGCAACATAAAATGGGGCGAATTGAATACATATATGTTTTCAGTTTTACCTTCTCACTTCTCTCTGCTTTCTCGATACTCTTTTTGGCCATGGACAGATAATGATAGCATGATGTTTCAGGCATGAAAGCTGTTCTTGATAAAGTCAACAATCTATCAAAGGCCTGTTGCCAAACATGGTACTGAATAGGAGAAGACAACCATTCCAGTAACGGTGAGTTTGATTTCCTCATCAAATGCAAAGATTTTTTTAGATCCCAACCATTTATATCCAGAACATCGTCAATAGGGAGCTCGATAATGTCTCTTTTTTCAACGATTGATAAATACCAGTCAGTTTTATTTACATATATGAAACGAACGTCGTAATCGCTATCGTTGGAAGGAAAGCCCCATGCTCTGCTGCCCGATTCACATGCTAATATAATCTTTACACTGTATTCTTTTTCAATGCTTGAGAGTTGCTTACTAATTTTCTGTTTCATTCGTCTAAGAAGCCTTAAATCTATGTGTTTCTAATATTTCACAAATAAAGTTATTCCAGTACCCGAGGTCGACTTTCTCAGGCAAGTTACTTTCGTTTACTAACCTTTCCACCTCGTCCATCAATGATTCTAAAACCGGGGCAACTTCGTTGGTATAATCAAGTCGCCCAGATTTAACTTTCAAGAGAAAGGTTGCATCCTTCAAAGGGAATCCAATGGTGCTGGTGGTCAAAATTTCTCTGGTTTGAATAGCAGCTCTTAGGGCATGAGAAATCGCCTTCCAGTCAATATTTTTATTTTCTGCGGCTAGTTTGGCGCGTTGCCCGTAATCATCATAAAATTTTCCTAAAATTGGCATAATATAGCCTATAGCCGAAGATTCTTGAAATGTTTTTCCACATACCTGGTATTGCCTCATGCCGTTTGGGTCGACACCGATGTCATGGCAATACTCATTTCTTGGCAGTTGGTTCCAAACATCTCGCAGCCTACTTTCGGGATTTTGGGATTTTAAAACAGTTAACACTTGTAATGCCGCATTAAGTCTTGATCCTTTAATGCCGTACTTGCTTGCTTGTCGGCGGGCATAATTCACAAATGAATTAAGATTTTTTGTATAGAACCTATGTTTTTGTTTAACGATTTTTCTCCAGATGTTCGAACTCTCAATTAACATTTTTTCAGGCGCATGCAGCATATCCATAGCCACGGTTTGTCCATCGCAGGCTAATTTTAAAAAATAATGAAGTGAATATATTTCCTCATCCACGTCATCTGGGTTGTTTTTTCCTATGTCGCTGCCAGTCGAAAAACTCCGACATTTTGGTATATTATTTAATAATATTTCTTTTTTGGTAGGCAGAAAAACACCTTTATAGTCAGCATCCGAATCTTCATTGTCGGTACCGTAAAGATGCGAACCAAATTTCATTTTAACAATTAAGTCCATAACTTTCAGCGCATTCCTTATCAGAAAAAGCACAGCATATATGCTCAGTATCTATGTTTTCCTTTGTTAAATCGATGTAAGTCATATCAGTTATATGCCTCCACAGAACGCCAAGCTTGAGCAGCGCCGGATATCAAGTAACTAAGTCAAGATAATGACAGAAGAACAAAATACAGGCTGACCTTCAAAACCACACTGCTTTAGGCGTCTGTCTCGAAGCTTTTGTTCGATATTAAACTCTTACATCATTTCGGGACTAATTAATCTGACAGTTGGAAAATATATGCGGTATCTTGTCACATCGCGTGTGATTAAGTCCATATCGAAGATAGCGGCTTGAGCACCGATATAGAAATCGGGTAATGGTGATCTTTTCGTGCCTCTATTTTTTCGATACTTTAAAAAGGCTTTTCCGGCTAAAAACAATGCTTCTTTGGGAATTTCAAGCATCTGGAAGCCGGAACGGGTCAAGGCTGACTCCAATTCTTCTATTCTTTTGAAACCAACGGATACTTCAGAGTATATGACTGAATTGATAAATAATTTTGTAATCGAGCTAAATTTTTCCAATTTAGATTCCGACCATTCAGCCCAGTTTGGATCATCGAGAAAAACGTCCAAAATAATGTTCGAATCAACCAGGATACCCCTCATTAATCTTCCCTCGTTAAGGCCATTATCTCATCGGTTGTCATTCTAACTGTAGCAACCCCCCTCAATTTTCTGAATTTATTATTTCGGTTTCCCGGCCCTTCTTTCTTAACAATATAGACGCGATCTTTTTCCTCAACAAACTCGATATCCGTGGCAGGAACGATCCCTAATTTTTCTCGAATATGTTGGGGGATCGTGACTTGTCCTTTTGTCGTAACACGCATAGCTCACCTCCAGTATTCAGTAATACCTGTAATAGTATTACTTGGTTCAAATATTGTCAAGCTTTATTAGGTCCAACGTGAAAGTGAGGGGCCGGGAAATTGTAAAGTGCGAACCTACCGATAAGCCCAAAAGTTTGACGAAACAACACTGTTCCTGGAGCCGCACAGCCTGCCCGGCCCCTTCAAGCGGTTTGTTCTGCTCATTCGTCTGGTTTCAGACGTTTGCCAAAACTCACGACATCGTCAATTTTGAACCCAATTGTTTTGTAGAATTCGATCACTTCAGCATTCGTACTTCGGACTTGAAGGTTGATTTTTGGACAACCTACTGCCCGAAGATTGGCTTCTGCTTCATCCATCATTCGCCTGGCAATCCCTGTACGTTGAAGCTGTGGATGGACAGCAAGATAGTTGATCCAACCACGATGACCGTCGTATCCGGCCATGACAGTTGCAATGATTCGGTCTCCAAAACAGCCGACAAAGAAAAGATCCGACTGCACCTTGAGTTTTCGCTGTATGTCGCGATGCGGATTGTTCCACGGAACGACGATACCGCAGTCAGTCCACAGTTGGACTACGGCCTTCTCATCCGATGGCACAAATGGTCTGATTTTCAGCTTCATAATTTACTCGCAGAACGCTGCGGATAACCTGGACAAAAAGCGCCAGCTTTTTGGCTCAGAGTTAATCCTCTTGTTATATGATTTTCTCTTCAAATCTATTCAATTCTACATTCTTTCGGACGTGAGGTGGTTTGAAAATGCGACCATTCATTACTATATAGACACCGGGTCCGAGAATCTGAGCCGCAGTGACGGCGCATCCGATATTAAACACCGCGTCGCTATCTCGGAATTGGGCGGGATACATTGATCCTGTCATTACGATCGTTTTACCTGAAATATTCTTAAGTTCCTTTGCGGTATCAATCATGGTATCAGTGCCGTGAGTGATAACAACTCTTTCCAATGGAGTAGACTCCACTTTCTTCCTTATCAGCTCACGGTCTTCATCTGTAAAGTCGAGGCTGTCTTTTCTAATAATAGATTCAACCTCGTAGTCCAGAACAACATTAGCCCGCTCCAAAACACCGTTCGCTTGTGGATCTCCAACCTGATAGTCTGATTTTTGGTCGAAGTAAACCTTGTCGATAGTACCACCTGTTGTGTAAATTTTGATTTTCATATCTTAGTTATCTGAGGGGTCGGGGAGTTTATCCCAAAACCTGCTCTTTGATACAATACCTCTATCTTTTTGTTTTTTATGCCAGACAGGGCCTTTGGCTTTGTTCATCATTTTATCGGCGCTGATCACCCTGTCATTGGTCAAGTTCAGGAAATAGCTCAAAGATAAATGCTGCTGGTTTTGCAGGGAAATGAAGGAATTTTTTAAAACGCTCTCTTAGTTGTCTTTCACCAATAGGGGTTAAATCTAATCCTTGTGCAATAATCTCCCAATATTTGACAGCCATTTTAGGAATTTGAACATAAGTTTTAATCTTCATCTTAACTGATAAGATGGCAATGAACATGATCAACCATTCTGGATACTTGAATGTTGGGCCGCTTTCACCGATGCGCTTAGGAAAAGGAAAATCGGTTTCTTCTAAAAAAGCTCTAAACTCATCGCGCGTTTCACTGATCCAACGAGTTGAAATCTTGTTCGATTTTTTGACCATGAATAATCTCCTTTGTTATTAAATTTGTTGAGATTATCCATAACAATTACAGGATGTTATGTCTAGTGTTAATATCGCAATAGATATCAGTAGGTTACGCACGGTCCGGTGGCTCTAAAAAACTCCCCGACCCCTCAATTATCTAAGGCAAATAACGCCGGTGAGCAGCGGTAAAAACTAATACCAAACCTGCACGGCCTTTATGATAAACCGCTTTCTACACGCCGTCTGCTCCAGTGGCATGGTTATAAATCATTCTATTATATCGTACTTTCGTCGTGCTTGATCTTTCGGCATCCCATTAAAATGCCACCACTCATAACTCAAAGGAAGAAAACCAGCCTTTTTCATTGTATCAGCGAGTAGTTTTCGGTTTTCAGCCTGTTTTTTTTTAAGTTTGAAACCCATTTTCAATTTAGCAAATTGCCAGTATAATTCTAATTTGCTCTTTCTGAATGGTGAAAATCCCATGTCAATTTCTTTGCTTTTTTCATCGACAACGGTAATGTCAACGGCAATTCCAAAATTATGCATTGAGCCTTTCTTTGGATTCGCAACATATTTTTCGAACTTGGTTCCCTTCATTTTTTCGTACATCTTTTTCGATACACTTCTTGGTCTTGCAGCATCCAGGATAAGTAATGAAAACTTGGGGTGATTAATTTTTAGAAACCTCTGCGCATTGGAGAGCTTAATAGCTACTTCTTTCCTCAAATACGCTTTATTAAGACCACTGTAGTAGTTTTCACGGAAATAGTTCTTTTTTGGATCTGAATTAACTAAATCCACTTGAATTGAACTATTGATCGTGTTGATATCGACCAGACCAGCATTGATAAACTTATTTTCAATTTCATTCGCTTGAGCGCTGTTTCCAACGAACAGAAAAAGCAATGCAATGATAATAAACGATGTAGAATTGAAATATCTCATTTTGATTATGACGCAGAAGTCAGGGGCAGCCAGGGCTTCTACTGAATTAAATAAAGGCAAATGTTTCGATTTAAGAAAAATCTTACAAAACGGCTCAGCCCTGGCTGTAACCTGAACTGACAGGTTAGCCAGCCCGGGACTCCAACGCTAAAGATTCATCTCCATAAAGACCGTGATCGAGTAGTACTTATCAAGGTTTTCAGCATCTTGGTACGATTGCATACTGTTTTCAGCGTATGGAACTATTTCCTGAAACCCAACCGATCGGTATAGCAAATGTGCCGCTTCTAAAAATTCCAAGCTCTCAAGTTTCAGTCGGCCGTATCCAATGGACCGAGCATCTTCTATCAAACGGTTCACGATTGCCCGCCCGATGCCTCTTCCTCGGAAACTCGGCAGAACATACATGCGCTGGATCTCCCCCTGGCCATCCTCAAGTTTCTTCAGACAACCCACACCGGCGATGTCGCCTTTGTACTGGACAAGGTAGAAGCGCCCATTTGGCGGATGAAACTTTTCGGAGTCTGATAAATCGGATGCCACCATGGACTCAACATCGAATTCGATACCGTAATCGCATTGTACACGCTCGTTCAACCATTCCAGATACTCGCGAATAAGGGAGCCTGCTTGCTGCTTGTGCTCAGCGCTCTTAACCTGCAAAAATAAAACCTCTTTCATTGGAAAACCTGCCCTCAGCTGATAAAGGCCGCCTAACCGTTGAGCGGCGGCCTAAATCCTTTCTAAGCTTGCACGGCCTTAACGTAAAACGGCTAACCTAGCTCGTGGATAAGATGTAAAAGGGGATCAGTGTCTTTGTATGATGCTCTTCTTATTTTCATGATGGGTGACCCCGGGCATAAGTGGCGGGCGATTACTACCCCAAAATATTTTTGAAGTATTTTAATTGGAATTAACCAGGTTTTATTCTGTCAACGAAAACCTGGTCCTCCCTCTCTCCGAGCTGTAGGCTCTACGAGCTGGAAGCCGGGCTGAGGCCTACTCTCCGACCCGTAGGCTCGGGTCTACGAGCCGGAGGCGGGGCCGGAAGCTGGACCCGGATCTTTACAAAATCCGCCGGATACAGCCCGTCCATCTTCATGGCTTTGTTCTGCAATTTCCGGCGCAAAGCTACAGCCTGTCATAGTTTTCGGGCTCAACATCAGGCACTTTATCCAGCACAGCTTGAAACTTTTCCCGTGATGCCCTGTGGGCCCTTTTATTTAGATATTCCTCAGTCAGCAATGCCGTCATTTTTTCCGCAGTCGCTGAAGCGATAAACTGGTTAATGGATATTCCTTCGCGTTTAGCCAGTTGTCGAATTTGTTTATGTAAGGAATTCGGTAGTCGTAAACTTAACGTACTCATTTTATAACTCCTATCTTGGAAAGAAATTCTCCGGGATCGAGAACCATCAAGCAGAATCGTTCAATGCCTCGAAAATCGCGCTTATTATAAGTGACAATTGCATCGCATCCCGCTGCCACGGCGACTTCTAACACATGATCATCGGACGGATTTGGTAAAAAAGGGCGCCAGAGAAAAAAAATTTCTTGATGATGGCCAATTTCACACAGAAAATCGACAAAATCGTCAATGTCCTGTTCTGTAATATCAGAGGATTCCAGGCGCTTCAACGCATCTTCATACTCAAAAACCAAAGGTACTGAAATAGCGATCGAAAACTTATCACTTGGTAGAAACGATACGAGCTTAAAACATGCACCACGGCGAGATCTTAATGCTGCAACTAAAACATTCGTGTCAATTACAATTTTCATGTGGTATTATATATCATACCGTTCCGTGGTGTTCAAGTGAAATGTAATATTTATGCAGAACGGTCGAATTGAGGGGCCGGGAGACGATGACCAAAAGACTGTGAAAAAGCTAAAAAGGTGACTTACGAATACATTTCAAAAGCGGCACGGCTTTTCCCTGTCCCTCTCAAGCGCAAGGTTGGCGTTTAATGCCTTGGTTGCTTTGGAAGCTGTGCACCATGCCACACAGCAACTATCCAAACGACGTCGCCTTTGATTTTATAAAAAAAACGGTATGGAGGTATGATCACCTCCCGGAAAGGGAGTTCTGGAAATTCGGGTATGATTCTTCCGGATTCAGGAAAGTCCTCGAGCCTTCGCAAAACTGTTTCGGAATGCTGTCGAAAAATGGTTGCTGCAGATGGTTTATCCCGTTGAATATACGTGAGAGCAGACAGAAACTGGGCTCTGGCAGTAGGTGTGAAGCGGACTTTCACGATGGTTCCTGTGATAGGATTAAATCAGCTTCAGCAAGAACAGTATCTAGATCATAACCCTCGCCTATTTCTATTTCCTTATCTCCCTTAGCCAAAAGCCGAAGTTCAGCTTTTTCATACGCCTCGACACCGATTATGACGGCAGCTGCCCGTCCTCTTTGTGTAATGATAATGGGTTCCTTATTGTCTCGTAATTTTTTCAGGATCTTGGCAGCGTTCTGCCTCAAATCGCTTACTGGAAGGATATTCAAAAGTTTTCCCATTGCGTACCTCCTATTGTATTTTTACATGTACCACCAATTGCTGTATAAAGCAAGCGTTTACTTGAATACTGGTATGATATGGGTACGCCAACGTTGAGCTTGAGCAGCGCCGACTTAAACTGAACAATTGTGGACTTTAAAAGAATGATTGATAAGCGGCTGCTTTCCAAAACCGCATGGTTTTAGGCGTCTGTCTCCAAGCTTTTGTTGGATACCGAATATAAGAAGAATGGTTAATTTTCAGGCAGCTGTAACAAAAATTTTGACTTCTTTTTCTAAGCGATCACCTAAAGTCATTTTAGCCACTTCAGTATCGAAATGAATTTGAATGCCAGTCCAAAAATCAACAGACATTCCAAAATAACGGGCCAGTCTTAGAGCTGTGTCAGCACTAATTCCTCTCTCGCCACGAACAATTTTGCTTATTCGCATGGCCGGAACGCCGATATCTTTTGCAAGCCGGTACTGGGTTATGCCCATTGGCTTTAAAAATTCTTCAAGCAGTATTTCGCCAGGATGTGTTGGGGAAAAATCTCTCATTGTGTTACCTCCTCAATGATAGTCAACTATCTCAACACCATATACGCCGTCTTCCCGCCATTCAAAACAAATGCGCCACTGGCTGTTAATACGTATACTGTGCTGTCCTTCACGGCTGCCACTCAATGCCTCCAGGCGATTAGCTGGCGGAACTCGAAGATCGTTAAGGTTGGCAGCTCTATGGATCATAATAAGTTTTCTTTCTGCAATTCCCTGTATGTCATGTGGCAGTTTTTTTGAGAACTCACCTTGAAATATTTTTTCAGTTTCTTTGCATTTGAACGATTTTATCATATCAAATATAATAATCCATAGAGATATTATCGTCAAGGGTTATTATTCTATCTATCAATTTTATAAATTAGCTGGAGACATCCAACGCTCAAAATCAGCGGTACAAAAAGCCGACCAAACCATTTCGAATTTGCGTAAACATCCGCCGGCTTTTTGTATCAGCTGAATTCTGTTGTTATGCGTTCATTACTTTTCAAAAAAAACTTCATACAGAGCTGAATTTTCTTCTTTTTCAAGCAAAAAAGAATCATCTTCTGGGTAATACTTGGCTATCTCGGGATGCTTTCCTGCAAACTTCTTTACTGACTCCATCGAATCCCATAGAGTAACCAACAAGAAATGCGCCGCGTCCTCGTCGATTCGCCGGAGGAAATAGAGCTTCTTTAAACCGTCTATGGAGCCATAATCGGGTGCTGCTCTCTCTTTCATAAATTCGGCATACTCATCGGCTTTAGATATGTTTGTTCTTCCATGCCAAAGTCTGACGATCATTTCTATCCCTCCCTTCTTGTCTTTCTCCGTAACGGCCATTGACTTCAGTAGGCGTATAACGCTGGGCGTGAGCAGCGGCCCAAATTAATACAAGACATGCAGGGCATTTCCGGTGAACCGTTATCTGCACGCCGTCTGCTCTACTGGTTTGTTGGGATACAATCCTACGTTAATAACGTAATTATTTCACTTTCAAGACGAGAATTATTTATAGTGATTCTGCCGATTGAGACTGGCAATTTGAACCTCTTTTGGCCGGCGCTACCAGGATTAAAATATAACACTCCATCTTTTTCGTAGCTTTTCGGTCGATGTGAATGACCGAAGATAACGGCATCAAACTCAGCAGCAACTGGATCCAAATCCAGATCATCAATACTGTGAATGAGATATAAAAACTTATCCTCAACTTACAAGACCTCTCTAACCGGTAACTCCTGTGCCCAGGAACCCT
>CALZJV010000191.1 GCA_945787595.1 uncultured Desulfobacterales bacterium
CCAATCAGGGAATGGGGACGATTGAAATTAGCCAGAAACTGGGATTTCATAAGGCAACCGTCTCCCGAATCCTCCTTATTCTCACCAAACTCGGTTTTCTCCAGCGCGACAAGCAAACCAAAAAATTCAGGCTGGGCCAGGCGGTTATCACCCTCGGATTGGCCGTTAACCAATCTGTGAATAACAATTTGGTCCACATCAGCAAGCCTTACATTGATCGCCTGCGGGACCTGGTAAAAGAGACCGTCATCCTGGAAGTTCTTTCACAGGGGACCACGTTAATAGCCTATATCGCCGAAGGTCCCCGAATGGTCCGCCTGGCCGGCAACATCGGAGACAGGATCCCGATTAATGCAGCTGCCGGAGCAAAGGCCATTCTGGCCTATTCCGATCCGGAAATCAGAAATACGCTTCTTGATGCGAAAATGCACCGTTTTACCAAGGACACCATTACAGATCCCGCTGTGTTGCAGCAACAGTTTAAAGAGATACGACGCCAGGGGGTCTCTTTTGATATAGATGAGATCGACGAGGGGACCAGCGCTATCGGAGCGCCGATATTTAACCACGAAAAAAAACCGGCCGCCAGCATCGTCATCGCCGGTCCTTCCCAAAGAATCACGGCGAAAGATAATTTAACGATGGTTGCGGCGCTGAAAGAAGCTGCGGCAGAGATATCGACGCAACTCTATTATAAAGAGCCATAACCCCGGGAATACGGACTTATGCCGGAGATACTGGTTGTAAATAACTTGTATAAGAGTTTTGGCAGACTTGTTGCCGTGGATGACCTGTCGTTTGATGTCAAGCAAGGCGAAATCCTGGGTATGATGGGACCCAACGGTGCCGGCAAGACCACGGTATTTAACCTGCTTACGGGAGTAATTAAGCCGGATGAGGGCACCTTAACCTTTAATGGCAAAGATATCACGCATCAATCGCCTTCGAGGAGATGTCGCCTGGGCCTTGGGCGAACCTACCAGATTCCCCAGCCTTTCGGAAAGATGACCGTATTCGAGAATCTTCTGGTGGCAGCCGTGCACGGCGGGGCGCTGAGTGAGCGCAAGGCCAGGGGAGAAATCCACGGCATTCTGGATATGCGGCTTGACGGAATCCGAAACAGAGCAGGTACTGAAAATAGTGAAAGGAATCCAGCAAAGAGGCATTTCCATCGTCTGGATTGAACATATCCTGATGATGATGTCGGAAGGGGTCGACCGGTTACTGGTAATTTCTGAGGGGCGCTGGCTTAAGTGTGGTCATCCCGGTGAGGTCATGAACTCAGAGGAGGTCCTCGAGTGCTATCTTGGGGCGGAGGAAGACTAATGTCGGATAACGCTGCCCTGAAAGTCGGAGGTCTCGATGTCCGATATAAGGATTTCCAGGCCTTGTGGAATGTCTCCTTTGAAGTCAGGCAGGGGGAGATTGTTTCGGTCATTGGTGCCAATGGTTCGGGCAAATCCACCCTGCTGAACACCATTGCCGGGCTACTATCCCCATCGCGCGGGACAATCAAATTTTTTGGCGAGCGGATCGACGGTCTGCTGCCCCATGAGACCGTTCCGCGTGGGATAACATTGGTTCCCGAGGGAAGAAGGGTATTTCCCCGGCTGACCGTTTTTGAGAATCTTGTCATGGGATCTTATATCCCCAGAACAAGGGCCGGGAAAGATGAGATGCTAAAAAAGATTTATGAGCTTTTTCCGATCCTAAGGGCGCGTCACAATCAGATGGCAAACACCCTCAGCGGCGGGGAGCAGCAAATGCTGGCGATCGGGCGGGCCATGATGTCCGAGCCGAAACTCATTCTTTGCGACGAGATTTCTCTCGGCCTGGCTCCGGTCGTCATCAAGGATATTTATAAACGCCTGGGGCAGATCAACCGCGATGGTATCACCATTGTGCTGGTGGAGCAGGACATAAAACGCAGCCTCAAGGTGGCGAATCGGGCCTACATTATGCTGGAGGGAAAAGTGGTTCTTGAAGGGCAACCCGCCTCACTGACGGAAGAGCAGGTCAAGAAGGCTTATTTTGGTATATAACATGGAGGATCTATTACAACCCATATTAAACGGCATATTGCTCGGGGGGCTGTATGCCGTTATCGCCCTGGGAATGACCACCATGTTCGGGATTGTCAAATTGGTGAACCTTGCTCATGGCGATTTAATGATTCTTAGCAGTTACCTGAGTCTCACATTTATCTCATGGTCGGGCGTCAATCCCTTTTGGTCCCTGCTCGTAATTGCTCCGGTCATGTTCCTCGTCGGCGTTTTAATTCAAGGGTTTCTTCTGAACAGGGTTTTGGGAAAAGAAATGGAACCGCCCCTTCTGGTTGCTTTCGGATTGTCGATTATTTTGCAAAATACGCTGCTGATGGTTTTCACTCCCGATGCGCGAAGCCTGATGACGGATCTGTCGGTAAAGACCATTCCGATTGGCAGTTTTCTGAACCTGCCGGTTCTCTACTTCGTGGATTTTTTACTGGGCTGCGCTGTTATTCTGGCACTACACCTTTTCTTCAGGAAAACATATTTGGGCAGGGCTATTCGGGCCGCGTCTGATGATGAGATCGGCGCCCGGTTGATGGGGATCAATACCCGCAACATTTATGCGTACGCCATGGGCATCGCCATGGTAACGGCGGCCGTGGCCGGTGTGCTGGTGGGAATGACGTTTACGTTTTACCCGCATACCGGTCCCCAGTACCTGATCATCGCCTTCGGGGTCATGATCATCGGCGGCCTGGGCAGCATGGCGGGGTGTTTGGTCGGTGGGATCATTTTGGCCGAAGCCCAGCTATTGGGGGCCCATTTTACCGGGCCGGGGTACCAGCTCCTCAGCGGTTATCTGGTGTTGCTGATCGTCCTGGGGATAAGACCTCAGGGGATATTTGGCAAGGCTTAGGCTTTTTGGGTATTAGGATAGAGCTCAAAGCTGAAAGCTCAAAGGAAGGACTGAGGGCTGAGAGAAAATAAGAAGATCAGAGAATCAGAAAGTCGGAAGATCCTTTTTAATTTCTCACCTTCCATACCTTCTCATCTTCTTTCTGTGATTTAGGTTGCCTTTGAGCTTCCGCTTTGAGATCTATCCCTGAACCTTGAACCCTGAACCATTAAACCTTGGCACCAAATGTAGGGACAAACCTGATAATTTTCTTAAAACAAGATGACCAATTCGGTTTGGGTAGCGATGGCAGATAAACCTTTTAAATACAGATGGCAGGTTTTAGGCATCCTATTTGTGTCCCTGGGCACCGTTCCCGTCTGGGGCTCTGAATATGTTCTCCTCTTTTTTCTTCTCTTTTGCCTGTATCTCGCTATGTCACAAATGTGGAATCTGCTTGTGGGCTATTCCGGTCTTTTATCCCTGGGGCAACAGGCATTTATCGGCTTCGGCGGATATACCATGGCGGTTCTGACCAACTATTACGGTGTCTATGTCTGGCTGAGCGTCATTATCGGCGGATTGTTTTCGGTTTTACTGGCCCTGTTCATGTCGCTATTCATCTTTCGAATGAAAGGGATATTCTTCGGCATCGGTACCTGGATTTTTGCCGAGATCCTCTTGCTGTGGTTCAGCAACTGGAAATACGTCAAATACGGCACCGGGTTATTTGTCAAGCCGACGCCCCCACCCTCTATGACCGCGATTTATTACGCTGCATTTATTATGGCCGTGGTTGCCCTGGCCGTCGTCTACCTTATTTTACGTTCGAAGATAGGTCTGGGGCTCATGGCCATGCGGGATAATGAACAGGTGTCCGAGACCATGGGGGTGGAAATATTTCGATCAAAACTTTTCTGTTTTCTGGTGGCGGCGTTTATTACCGGAACGACCGCCGGCGTTTTATTCGTGTTTCAGATATTTATCCAACCTTACAAAGCCTTTGCCATAGATTGGACGGTGGTGCTCGTCTTTATCGTTATCATCGGCGGGATCGGAACCATCGAAGGACCTATTGTAGGGACGTTTCTATACGTTTTGCTCACCCAGTGGCTGGCCGACTATGCCCATACCAGTCTGCTCATACTGGGCCTGATTGCCATTACGATTATGCTTGTGGCACCTAAGGGGATCATGGGGACGATACAGGAGAAGACCGGTTTTACCATCCTGTCACCCCGTCGGATATAGCTAGACCGAACATGGTCACATTGCGCCAACCACCCAATAAAAAAGGAGGAGATCATGGATCAGAAAAAGAAGAGTCAAGGGGGTATGAACCGGCGAGAATTCATGAAGACCGGTGCCATAGCCATGGGGGCTGCGATGACCTCCGGACTGGTACTTCCCAACCTGGCAAAAAGGGCTGAGGCTGCCGAGCGGGATTATATTTTAATCGGCCGACCGAATCCGACCACCGGACCGCTGGCTTCTTTCGGGGAGGGAACACCTTGGGTCGACGAGAGGGTGCTGGCTGAGATCAACAAGGACGGCGGTATCTACATCAAGGAGTTCGGCAAAAAGGTTCCCATCAAAGTCAAGATAGTTGATACGGAAAGTAATCCCACCAAGGCCGGCGAGATCGCTTCGCGGCTCATCGTGAAGGACAAAGTCGATCTGATGCTCTTTTACCATACCCCGGATACGGTCAACCCGGTTTCGGGCATGGTCGAAAGGTTCAAAATCCCAGGTATCTCCCTGGACTCACCTCTGGAACCCTGGCTGGAAGGCGGTCCTTACCACTGGACCTTTCATGCCTTCTGGTCGGTGGAAAAGGACATCGTCCCCACTTACATCGGCATGTGGGATAAGGTCAAGACCAATAAGGTCGTCGGCATACTGATGCCCAATGATCCCGACGGTGTTGCCTGGTCGGCGGTTTTCAAAAAGGTTCTCAAACCCATGGGTTACAAAGTGATTGATTTGGGTCGCTTTCCTTATTTCAACAAGGATTTCAGCACCCACATCAATCGTTGGAAAAAGGAAAAGGTGGAGATATTGTTGGGAAACATGATTCCGCCGGATTTTACCACGGCCTGGAGACAGTGCCACCAGCAGGGTTTCATTCCCAAAGTAGTGACCATCGGCAAGGCCATCCTTTTTCCTTCGGCCGTAGGGGCTCTGGGAGGCGAATTGCCCAACGGTCTTACCACTGAAGTCTGGTGGAGTCCTCACCATCCCTTTAAGTCTTCGCTGACCGGTGAGAGCGCCAAAGACCTTTGTGACGCCTGGACCAAGGCAACGGGTAAGGAATGGCTTCAGCCGCTCGGATATAAACACGCCGGCTATGAAATTCTGGCCGATGCCCTGCGACGGGTCGGCACGCTTGACAAAGAAACTGTGCGCAAGGCCATTGCCGATACCGACATGAACACCATTGTCGGACATATCAAGTACAACAAGGAAAATTACAGCCGCACACCGCTGGTCGGCGGTCAATGGGTCAAAGGGCAAAAATTCCCCTGGGATCTCAAGATTGTCTACAACAAGGAGCATCCAAACATTCCCATGACCGGGGAGGTGTTTGCGCTTAAGTAAAGAATCTTGGCCCAGCTTGCAGTCCGGCTTCCGGCTCGTAGAGCCTACAGCCCGGTGAGAGGGAGGACCAAGTTTTCAATGCTAGAATAACTTCTCCGGTACTTGCCGGATAAACTCAAAAAAAAGGAGGGAATTATGGGAAAAGTAAGACTCGTTGATTTAAGTCAACCCTTTGGCGACAAGTGTCCCCTATGGCCGTATTTCGCCGATGTCAAAATCGAGCGCATGCATTATCATGCCAAATCCGGCGTGCTGTCCCAGGTCATAACGACCACGATGCACTGCACCACCCACGCTGATTCGCCGGCGCACGTTTTTGAAGGGGGTCAATACACATCTGAAATCCCTTTGGAAAAATATTACGGTACTGCCGTGATTGTGGATATTCCCAAGGGCAAGTGGGGCGTGATTACCCCGGAGGATTTGGAGAACGCCCGTCCCAAGATTGAAAAGGACGACATCGTGATCGTTCATACGGGCTGGCACAAGAAATATGCCGACAGCACCGAATATTTCTGCTACTCACCGGGTCTGTACAAAGAAGCGGGTCAATGGTTTGTTGAAAAAGGTGTCAAAGCTGTCGGTGTTGATCAACAGGCGCTGGATCATCCGCTGGGCACAGCCATCGGTCCTCATGGTTCCGGCCCCTTGCGTCCGGATATCTGCGAAGAGTATGAAAAGGAGACCGGTCGCAGCGTGAAGGAAGATTTTCCGCACTGGGAACCCTGCCACCATCTCTTATTGAGAAATGGAATTATGGGCTGGGAAAACGTTGGCGGCGACCTTGAGCAGGTTGTTGGCAAACGATGCACCATTGCCGGCTTCCCTATTCGTTGGGAGAAAGGCGATGGGTCGATTGTCAGACTTGTGGCAATTGTAGAGGAGGATGGCTAAAAAAAACGTAACCCGTTTATTTGAGGTAATCCCATGAAAAAGATCCAATTAAAAGATGTAAAGTCTTACGAGGCTCCGGGGCATTTTGGCATGACAGCTATGCGATTGCACGGAAAAGAGGAAACCGGCGCTTCGAAATTCTGGGTTGGGCTGTCTCATTTTCTGCCGGGCGGCGGGGCCGAGTTCGCTGCTCCGCCGGGTGAGAAGATTTACTTTGTACTTGAAGGTGAAGTCACCATCAAAACACCGGAAGAAGAGATTGTCCTGAAGACGAATGACCTGATTTACATCGGTCCCGAAGAAGGTCGCGAGATCATTAACCGGACCAATCTTCCGGCCAGCATGCTGGTTGTCTATAGCTATGATTAAAGCATCAAGTTACAGGGAAATTTTCATCACTTAAATTAAAGACTGATCTGGCCGGACACCGATCTGCCGGTTCGGCCGACCTTCTTTTAACAACACAAGCGAGGTCTAAAAATGAGCTTACCCGATATCAAGAATATCTTCGATGTCAGTGGGAAGGTGGCCCTTATCACCGGGGCCACCGGCGGCTTCGGTCATGCTGCTTCCTTGGGTTTGGCGGCGGCCGGCGTAAAGATAATGGCCACCGGCCGGTCCGATGAAACGCTGCAACCTTTGGTCAAAGAGATAACGACAGCGGGCGGCGAGGCGGCTTGCAGTGCGGGGTCGCCGATCGTTTATGAAGATGTTAAGCGCGTGGTCCATGAAACGGTGGAGACATTTGGCGCTATTGACATCTTGATCACCGCGGCTGGTGTTAACAAGCCGGGGCAGATCACCGAACAATCCCTTGAAGAATGGGATATGATTATGGATGCCAATGTTAAAGGCACTTATTTGTTCTGTAAAGAAGTCGGCAAGGTCATGATTGAACAGGGGCGCGGCGGTAAAGTTATTTTACTCGGATCGGCCCGGGGAGAGCTCGGGATGGCGAATTACACGGCCTATAGCCCATCAAAAGGCGCCATTCATCTGATGGCCAAATCCCTGGGTTGCGAATGGGGTCCCCACAAAATCAATGTCAATGCCATCGCCCCCACCGTATTCCGTACGGCTTTGACCCAATGGATGTTTGATGACCAGGCTTTTTTTAAGAATTTTTTAAAACGCATCCCGATCGGACGCCTGGGCGAACCTGAAGATTTCATCGGAACATTGATCTATCTTTCTTCGAAAGCATCCGACTTCATGACGGGTGCCGTTCTTTGTGTGGACGGCGGGTATACCGCCGGCTAGAGGTGACCATGTCAAAACAAGAAAATATTGCCGTAATCGGTGCGGGATTGATGGGTCACGGCATTGCCCAGATATTTGCCGTGCACGGCCACCCCGTGTTCCTGATGGATCTCGAAGACACGCTACTTTCAAATGCAATTGAAAGTATACGTGCCAATCTAGCGTTAATGGCTCAAAAGGGAATCGGTTCGGAAAAAGAGATTGAGCCGGCCATTCAAAGAATCAGGACAACAACAGATTTGGCAGAATCCGCATCGCAGGCCAAATTTGTCGTCGAGGCCGTCCTCGAAAAACTGGATCTGAAACAAAATGTTTTTAAAGACCTTGACGCCCTTTGTCCCCCGGATACCATTTTAGCCACCAACACGTCGGTGATCAGTATTACCGAAATTGCCCAAAAATCAAAACACCGGGGCCGGATTGTCGGAACCCACTTCTGGAATCCGCCTTATCTTATTCCCCTGGTTGAGGTTATCCGCGGGGATGAGTCGGATCAGCAGGCCGTCGACCGAACATTTGATCTATTGCAAGAAGTTGGCAAACATCCGGTGCGGGTGCAAAAGGATACACCGGGGTTTGTGGGCAATCGGCTCCAACACGCGCTGTGGCGCGAAGCCATTTCGATTGTGGAGCACGGTATCGCCAATGCAGCAACCGTGGACGAGTGTATCCGTTATGGCTTCGGCCTGAGGTTGCCGGCCCTGGGCCCTTTGGAAAATGCGGACATGGTGGGAACGGACCTGACACTTGCCATCCATGACTACATTTTAAAGTACTTGGAACGTTCGCCGAACCCTTCGCCCCTGCTGAAAGAAAAAGTGGCAGAAGGAAAGCTGGGCTTTAAATCCGGTGAGGGATTTCAGAAGTGGTCTGCCGAAGATGCCCAAAAATCGCGCAACGCCCTCGTGGAGTATCTATTGAAAGTGACTAGGACATTTGATTGAAGATTGTCGATTGAAGATTGAATATTTAAGGTCCGCCTCTCTCCGAGCTGTAGGATCTACGAGCCGGAGGCCGGCAGGATCAATTATTAAAAAAAGATCACAAAAAAGGCAGAGCGACACGCGGCGCAAGCGCCTGCGCTGCGCGAGCGACATCCAAAAATCTTCAATATTCAATATTCAATTCCGGCTTGTCCGGGTTGGGCATAGATCATGTGAGTTACTAGAACTGGACATACCGGTCTTATCGCATCGGTGTTTCCTTTATTATTGATAGGTTAAGGAGGGCGGATATCATGGAAGCTTTCAACGAGAGGCTGGCGACAAGTATTGCAACCACTGAGCTTGAGCGCCGATGGCAGGCGAGCCGTGAGTTGATGCGGGATCAGAAAATCGATTATCTGATCATGCGCAACGACGAGGAGTTTTTGGGGGGTTATGTGAAATGGTTCACCGATTTGCCTGCCCGCCACAGCTATCCCTTTACGGTAATTTTCCCCGTCGACGAAGAAATGACCCTGGTCACCTGTGGCCCCAACCCGCCGTCCGATCCCGGTCCCCCTCCCTGGGCCGTGCGCGGTGTAAAACAACGCCTGGGGGCTCCCTATTTTCCTTCGGCGCACTACACCAACACATATGATGCCGAGCTAGCGGTCGGGGTCCTGAAAACTAAAAAGGACGCCACCATCGGCCTGGTGGGAAAAGCGTTCATCCCGGTCACTTTCTTTGAGTACTTGAATAACCATCTGTCCGGGTGCACCTTTGTCGATGCAACCGATGCCATTGATCAGATCAAAGCAATCAAAAGCCCGGCAGAATTAGAGCTGATTGAACGCACCGCCTGGCTCCAGGATGAGACCATCGAGCATTTAAAGACGGTGATCAAACCCGGAATGCGGGATTTTGAGATCTATGCCGAAACACAATATATCACCAGCTTAAAGGGTAGCGAACGTCAGTTGATCCTGGTTGCTTCGGGACCGTCCGGCACCCCGGTTCCGTTCGCTCCACGGCATTTTCAAAACAGGGTGGTCAACGAAGGAGATCAAATCTCCGTCCTGATCGAAGTCAATGGGCCCGGCGGGTTTTACACCGAACTCGGCAGGATATTTTCAGTTGGAAAACCGTCACAGGAAATGCAGGATGCCTTCGGGGTCTCCCTGGAAGCTCAAAAATTGTCGCTCAGTATGTTAACGCCTGGAACGGACCCGAGAGAGGTTTGGGATGCCAACAATGCATTCCTTGAGAAAAAGGGCTATTTTCCTGAAAGGCGTCTATATGCTCACGGTCAAGGCTACGATCTTGTTGAGCGACCGCTTATTCGTTATGATGAGCCCATGCAGATCCAAGCGGGGATGAATATGACGGTGCATCCCACGGTGGTGAGTGAGACCGTTTGGGTCGGGGTTACCGACAACTATATTGTCACCGAAACAGGGGTTGGCCCATGTCTTCATAAGACCCCTAAAGAAATCCTTGTGGTTTAAGGAGAGAGTTGAAATGAATTTGATTATCGTTGACAGTGATGCCGATTATATAAAAGATAAATTAACGCCGAAGTTTCCGCAAGTTGATATTCAGGCCTACCACGATGAGGACGAGGCCGGCGATGCCATGGAAAAAGCCGATATTCTTTTGGCGAAAATGATTTCGGATGAACTCATGCAACGGGGTAAAAATCTTAAATGGATTCAGTGCCTGATTACCGGTGTCGATTATCTTGTCAACCTGCCGTCGTTTAAAAAAGACGTAATTCTCACTTCCACGCGTGGAATTCACGGTCCGCAGATGTCGGAACTGGCTATTTTGCTGATGCTTGCCTTGAATCGCAGCTTCCCTATGAATATTCGCAATCAGGACCAACGGGTTTGGCAGCGCTGGCCGACCCGATTGCTCTATCAGAAAAGTGTCGGCATACTGGGCGTGGGCGTTATCGGCCGGCAGATCGCCCGCAAGTGCAAGGCTTTTGGAATGACGGTTTACGGCCTGACCAGCATTAAACGTGAGATAGAATTTGTGGACCATTCCTACGGTCCGGAAGGCCTGATCAATGTATTGGGTGAAGTGGATTATTTCATCAATGTAATTCCCTCCACGCCGCAGACTATAAACATGATCGGCGAGGAAGAACTGGCATCAATGAAACCGACAGCGTATTATATCAGCATCGGCAGGGGAGATACGGTAGACGAGGCGGCGTTAATCAGGGCACTTGAGGAAAAAAAGATCGCCGGGGCGGCCATGGATGTGTTTTTCACTGAGCCCTTGCCCCCGGACAGTCCGTTATGGGGAATGGAAAACGTGATTATTACGCCTCATATCGGAGGGATGAGCGATATCTATGCGGATCAGGCCCTGCCTATTTTTGAAGAAAACCTGCGACGCTATCTTAGAGGAGAGAGAAGGGACTTGATTAACTTCATTGAGTTAATTCGTACCGAAAATAGGAATGAAAGGAGGTGCTAGATTTTTTGGAAGTGAGGTACACATTATAAGAGGGTGCAGTTATATTTTAAGCGATCGATAAAATAAAAAAGGAGGCGGTTATGCAACGAAAAAGATTGGTGAAAACAATAATTACGGTAAGTTTCGCCATGCTCATGATGGTGATATTCCTTTCACCCTGCCAGGCGGCATCTAAAATAACCATTGAAGCGATCACCGCTTGGCCCAAGACGACATTCATGGTTCAGAATTTCATGCGGTTTATGGAAAACACCAATGCCAAAGCGGCCAAACAATACCCCGGAGAGTTCGAGATTATATACAAGGGCGGCCCGGAAGTAATTTCTTTTAAAGAGCAAGTCGAAGCCCTACGGACCGGTCTAGTGGACATGGTCTTTACCGCCACTAGTTACTACACATCCATTATTCCCGCCGGAGACGGATTCAGCGCCAGTGATTACAAGCCTTGGGAAGAACGTGAGAAAGGAGTTTTTAAATTTATGGAAAAAATCCATGCCGAGAAGGCCAATGCTTATTTTCTCTCGCGGATGGGTTCGGGAATTCCCTTTCAAATTTTTGTCAATAAAAAGGTCAAAACACTTGATGATTTAAAAGGCCTGAAACTCCGATGCTCGCCGACGCTGATTCCTTTTTTAAAAAAGATCGGGGCTAGCCCCGTCATGATGCCTCCAGGCGATATTTACACCGGTCTTGAACGCGGTGTGGTTCAGGGCTATGTCTGGCCGGCAGCCCAGATTCGGGAATGGGGCTGGGAAGCCGTCACCAAGTATGTGGTCGAACCGGCCACTCCGTATCAAGCCATTGATGTTGTGCTGGTCAATATGGATACCTGGAAAAAGCTTCCTAAAAACATCCAGAATCTTCTCATTGAGTCGGCTAAAGAAGATGAACGCAATACCATAAAGCGGGCCGAGGAATACATCCCCAGGGAGAATGCCGAGCTAAAAAAGATGGGCGTCGAGTTCCTCAGCCTACCCCAAGCCGATGCCGAAAAAATGCGCGCCGCCGCTGTCTCGGCTTTGTGGGAAGTCGTCATCAAGAGAGATCCGGAAAACGGTCCAAAATTTAAAGAAATGGTTTCTAAATGAAAATAAGAAAAATAAAATACTGATGGACGGAAAAGGAGGAAATTGATCCGTGGACAAGGCATTGAGGGCAATATTATCAATTATGGTCGTGTTCGCTGGTCTTCTCCTCCTTTTCATCACCATTTCAATTGGATATACTATTTTCGCACGGTTTTTTGGGTTCTCCGGGCCGGTTTGGGTCGTACAATTTACCGAATATTCGTTGCTATGGATGACACTTTTAGGTGCGGCCTGGGTCCTTGAAAGAAACAAACACGTGTCGGTAGATCTGCTCACAAGTCGATTAACTTCCCAAAACAATAATTATCTGCGTCTCGCCCACAGCGTAATGGGCATAACGGTTTGCGGTGTGCTTTGCTGGTACGGGGCCAAAGTTACCTGGGGGCAATATGTAAGAGGTGTAACCGACATTCAGGTCGTGGATATGCCCAAGTACCTGATTCTAATTATCATTCCCCTGGGGTTCCTGATTTTGACCTTGCAGTTCCTACGCAATTTTTTCACGAATTTGAACAAGGCACGGACCCTCCGGGACTCGTCTCCTGCAGGGGACGTCACTTCCGGCCACGGGGAGCCTTAAGCTTGAGTTAACCAAGTTAAATTAGGACACAGATTTGCACAGATATTTGGTTTTTTGTAGCTTTTAATATCCTGGTAATCCGTGTTCATCCGTGTCCCCAAAATGGAAATTCCTGTACTTTTAAAGAGGGAGGAGACCCCTAATATGGAGTGGTGGGCTGTTTTACTTTTTTTCATTTCCGGGCTTATCATTTTACTGCTGTCGGGATTTCCGATAGCCTTCGCCTTTCTGCTGATGGACCTGCTGGGCATTATTTTTATCATGGGTCCGCTCGGCCTCAACCAAATCCCACTGCATGTGTTAAGCTCCATATCCACGTTTGTATTGGCGCCGATTCCAATGTTCATTTTTATGGGTGAGCTGATGTTTCACTCTGGAATAGCCTATAATACCATTGATGTCATCGATCGATGGCTGGGGCGCCTGCCGGGGCGGCTGGGTTTGTTGGCTGCCGCAAGCGGCACCCTGTTTGCCGCAACCAGCGGCTCTACCATCGCCAATACGGCCATGCTGGGTACCGTGCTGCTGCCCGAAATGAAAAAGCGCGGCTACAAAAATTCCATGGCGATCGGGCCCATCGTGGGGGTCGGAGGGCTTGCCATGTTGATCCCTCCGTCAGCCCTGGCGGTGGTATTGGCCAGCATCGGGCACATTTCTGTGAGCAAAATCCTTGTGGGCGGCGTCATCCCGGGTCTGATGCTCGGACTCTTTTTTAGTTTGTATATCATTTTGCGTTGCTGGCTTAATCCGTCTCTAGCCCCCAGTTTCGAAACTTCCGGCACCCCTTTTTGGATTAGCGTTGCGGTATCCATTAAATATGTTCTGCCCATGGCCTTTATCATATTTATGGTCCTGGGCCTGATGCTTTTGGGGTTTGCTACCCCCTCAGAAGCGGCCGCCTCCGGTGTGGTTGCCACCGCGTTGGTTACGATTTTTTTCGGGCGCTTTAACTGGAAAATGCTCAAGTCCTCGGTCACGGGAACCCTGGAAATTTCAATTATGATTTTCATGATCATTGCCGCCTCTAAAACCTTCAGCAGCATCCTGGCCTATACCGGAGCCACCCGCGGATTATTGTCCCTGGTAGAGGGAGTCGATTTGCACCCAATCATCATTTTGATATGCATGCAGCTGTTGGTTTTTGTCATGGGCACCTTTATGGAGACGATTTCCATCATGATGATTTGCCTGCCCATCTTCATGCCCATATGCCAGATGCTCGGCTTTGATTCCGTGTGGTTTGGGGTCCTCATGCTTATCAACCTTGAAATGGGACAAATAACCCCCCCGTTTGGGATGCTCTTGTTCGTCATGAAGGGTGTGGCTCCGGCCGAAGTCACGATTCAAGAAATTTGCTGGGCGGCGCTGCCTTACATTATTTTTGATGTGATTGTCATCGCCATGATCATCATGTGGCCCCCATTAACGCTGTGGCTGCCTGGTTTTTTAGCCCATTGAGGAAGAAAAATGAAGTTTAAACAGATGCAATTTTCCAGCATTCTTTTCGGTCTTGAAAAATTGTTGAAACGCACGGCCAAAAAATATCCTGCCTTTGCCGAGCGGCTGTGGGAAAAAAATCTAACGGCTCAAATCAAACTGATGGATCATTCCTCCGGAAGGTTTTATACCTTCCATCATGGAAAGGTCAGTTCCCAAAATGGAATCCATGACAATCCCGATATTTGTATGATGTTCAAAGATGCCGAACTGGCTGTTAAGCTGCTCATGCCACCCAGAGACCACCTGGCCATGATCAATGCCATGAAAAATTTTCAAATCGGACTCCAGGGTCCGGATGAATTGACCATGTGGTTTATGGAAACCCTCAATCAAATCTTTACCAGCGGCATGGTATACGGCACCGATGCAGGCAGCGGAGTCAAGCGCTACACCAGCAATACCAACGGCGGACCGGTTTTTGTTTATGTGAAAGATAACAAGATTATCCGCATTACGCCGATTGAATTCGATGACAGCGATGCCGACCCCTGGACTATCACGGCCCGGGGCAAAGAATTCACGCCGCCGCGCAAGACCACGGTTAATCCATATACCCTGGCCTGGAAGTCCATGGTCTACTCCCGGGACCGGTTATTGTATCCCATGAAGCGGGTGGATTTTGACCCCAACGGTGAACGCAACTGTCAAAACAGAGGAATATCCGGCTATGAGAGAATTAGCTGGGACGAAGCCCTTGATATTGTTGCCGATCAAATCAGAGGCGTTAAGAAAGAATATGGCCCCGGCGCCATTTTAAACGGCAGCGGTTCGCACCATACCTGGGGGCATCTCGGCTACTGGCTAAGCAGTCGTCTTCGGTTTTTTAATACGATCGGCTTTACACCGGTAGTCCACAATCCCGATAGTTGGGAAGGATGGTATTGGGGGGCCATGCATCATTGGGGACACAGCTCGCGTCTGGGGGCACCGGAAACCTACGGTACGGTGGAAGATTGTCTCAAGCATTGTGAAATGATTGTTTTCTGGTCCAGTGATCCGGAATCCACCAGTGGGGTTTACGGTGCATTTGAGGGTACCATCCGGCGCCAATGGTTGAAAGAATTGGGAATAAAAATGGTTCATATCGATCCATTTTATAACCATACCGCCGCGTTAATGGGCGGCAAATGGCTGGCCCCCAGACCGGCGACCGGCAATGCCTTAGCCCTTGCCATTGCCTACGTTTGGATCACCGAGGAGCTTTACGACCGGCAATATGTCGCCAATCGTACGGTCGGGTTTGACAAGTGGAAAGATTATATCCTAGGCCAAGAAGACGGCCTACCCAAAACGCCCGAGTGGCAGGAAAATGAATCTAACATTGCCGCCAAAGATGCCAGAGCGCTGGCCAGGGAATGGGGATCCCAAAAGACCTATCTGGCTGCCGGCGGGCTGCAGGGTTTTGGCAGCGCCTGCAGATGTGCCACGGGCAATGAATGGGCCCGTTCGATGGTTTGTTTGATGGCCATGCAGGGCTTGGGTAAACCCGGAGTTAATATGGGATGTCTGCAGCAGGGCACCCCGGTTGATACGAAGTTTTTCTTTCCGGGTTATGCTGAGGGCGGATTGTCCGGTGACATCCAGGGCACTGCCATGGCGGTCAATATGTACCAGCGGATGCCCCAGCTTCCCACCGTCAACTCGGTGTATCAACGCGTCCCCCGCTTGAAAATACCCGAGGCGGTTCTGGACGGACATTGCGAAGGCTATCCCACCGATCCGAAAACAATTGAAGGACAATTTCTTAAATTCGGCTATCCGACACCGGGCCATTCACCCGTAAAAATGTATTATAAATACGGAGGGTCTCACTTCGGCACCATGACGGAGACCAATCGATATGCCAGAGCCTACCGATCTGATAATTTAGAATTTGTGGTCAACCAGTCCATCTGGTTTGAAGGTGAAGCAAAATTTGCGGATGTATTATTGCCGGCCTGCACCAGCTTCGAAAGATGGGATATCAGTGAATTTGCCAATTGCGGCGGATACATCCAACATTCATTTACACAGTGCAACCATCGCGTTGCCGTCCTGCAACATAAATGCATTGAGCCTCTGGGGGAATCAAAGTCCGATTACCGGATCTTCTGGGATTTGACCAAGCGGTTGGGGCTGGCGGCCCCGTTTTCCGAGGGCATGAGTGAATTGGAATGGTGCAAGCGACTGTTTGATGCCACGGACCTGCCCAACCACATTTCCTGGAAAGACTTCCTCAAAAAGGGATACTTTGTCATTCCGCCCCCGCCGGAAAATCTCAGGGACCCGGTATCCTTTCGATGGTATGCCGAGGATAGGCCCAAGGATACCCCCGAGTTGGCACCCTTGCCCGCGGATTATACCGAGCAATTCGGCCAAGGGCTTCAGACGCAATCCGGCAAACTCGAATTTGAGTGTTCCAGTCTGAAACGGTTTGACCCCCATGACCCGGAGCGGCCGCCGATCAGCAAATATATTCCGGCCTGGGAAGGCCATCATACCACGGCGCTTTATGAAAAATATCCATTGCAGCTGATATCGCCGCATCCGCGGTTCAGCTTTCATACCATGGGCGAATCGTCAACGATGTGAAAGATCACCGGGTGCTGATAGACGGATATTACTACTGGATTGTACGGATCAACTCGCAAGACGCCGGCGGCCGGGGAATCGGCCCCAACGATTTGGTGAAAGTCTTCAATGATCGCGGTGCAGTCATTTGCGCGGCCCAGGTTACCGAGCGAATTCCACCCGGCTCAGCTCACTCCTATGAATCGGCCGCCGATTACGACCCGGTAGGCGAACCCGGAGAGTCGCCGGATCGCGGGGGGTGCATTAATATTTTAACGCCGAGTCGCTCTATCATCAAAAAGTCCCATAGCATTGCCTGCAATTCGTGCCTGGTGCAAATCGAAAAATGGGAACAAAAGGGAGCGTAAAGAACCCATGAATAAATGGAACCTGATCATCGATATCGAAGAATGTGAAGATTGTAATAATTGCTTCCTGGCCTGCAAAGACGAACATGTTGACAATGACTGGCCCGGCTATGCGGTGTCGCAACCCTTACACGGGCAGCGCTGGATGAATATTATGCGCAAGGAAAGGGGACAATACCCTGTTATTGATGTGGCTTATTTGCCGGTTCCGTGTATGCATTGCGATAATGCCCCCTGTATCAAAGCGGCCAAGGACGGGTCGGTTTACAAGAGAGATGACGGTATCGTCATCATTGATCCGATCAAGGCCAGGGGCCAAAAGGATATCGTCAGGAGCTGCCCCTATGAGGCGATCTGGTGGAACGAAGAACATCATACATCGCAAAAATGCACGTTTTGCACCCATTTGCTGGATGACGGCTGGAAAGCGCCCCGTTGCGTGCAGGCCTGTCCGACGGGTGCCCTGCGGGTTGTGCAGGCTGAGGACCCTGAGATGCTGAAAATCATCGAATCTGAAAAACTTGAAGTCCGGCATCCGCAATACAACACAACGCCACGTGTGTTTTACAAGAATCTGTATCGTTATTCCCGCTGTTTTATCGGCGGCAGTGTAGCGCTTAACGTCGACGGCATCAGTGATTGCGCCAAAGGGGCGCGGGTAACGCTGATCAAAGATGCAAAAAAAATTGATGAAACCGTAACCGATGGCTTCGGGGACTTCAAGTTTGATAATCTTGAAGAAAATGGCGGTGCCTACCAGCTAGAAATAGTGTATGAAGATTATAACCGAAAAATGGTTGAGGTTGAATTGAAGACCAGCCTCAATGTCGGAGATATTTGTTTATAATTGTTTATTTCGCATGATCTGGCATTGGTGGATTATTTTTGTAGCCGGGTGGTCGTCATGTACCTTGGCAGTGTGGTGGAGATCCTTCCAGCCAACCAGGTTTCGGTTGCACCCCGACACCCTTACACCAAAGCCCTGTCGGATAGTGTTTTTGTGGCCGACCCGGCGGCCCGCAAAGAGACGGTGCCCATCGAAGGGGAGGTACTCAGCCCCTTCAATTTGCCGCCCGGATGCGTGTTTGAGGCCCGCTGTCCATATGTCCAGGATGTATGCCGCAAGAACCCGCCGGCTATCACGGAGAAAGCCGAGATTGAATATGTGGCCTGTCATTTTCCGCTGGCTGTATAGCCCTTTGCCGGCCAAAATAAGTTTACCCCTATTTCAAAGACAGGTAAAAGCCATTAAATCACAACTTAAATCCTGAACCCATTACGTCCATGGTGTACGTCGCTAGACCAGGAAAGGAGAGAAGTTATGGAATTAGAAGACAAAGTTGCAATTATTACTGGTGCCAGCAGCGGCATTGGCAGAGCCGTAGCACACAACCTGAATGAAACCGGTGTAAAACTTATTTTGACCGGAAGAAGAGAAAATCGTCTTGTGGAGCTAAAAGGCGAATTAAAGCATGCTGCCATTCTGCCGGGCGATATCAGTCAGGACGAGATGCCGCAAAGTCTGTTAGATATGGCTTTGGCCACATTCGGTCGCTGTGACATCGTCTTTAACAATGCAGGGACTATCACGGTGGGAAGCATTGATGAAATCGACATTGAAAACATGTGCTACATGGTGCGGGTCAATGTGGAAGCCGCTTTTCGAATGGCCTACGTCGCAGTAAAGCATTTTAAATCGATCGGTTCGGGGTTCTTGGTGAACACTTCCAGCGTCCTCGGCACCAAAGTTAGACCATCGGCCGGTGCCTATGCCGGGACAAAATTTGCAATCGAAGCGCTGACAGAGGCCTTGCGGTTGGAACTTACTAAGACCAACATCGGGGTGGCCTGTATTGAACCCGGCCTGGTCCAGACTGAGCTTCACCGGGAATGGCCGGTGCCACCGGCTCAGAGCCTAAACATCCCACGGCCGCTGCAACCGGAAGATATTGCCCGAGTGGTGCGCTTTATCTTGGAACAACCGGATCATGTCCGTTTGCCGCGCATATTAGCCGTACCTGCTGATCAAGAGCTTTAACAATTTTTAATCACAGAGGAAATTTGGAATGTTTTCATCTGATGGATGATGTTATGAATGCTCATCATTCCGACACGCTGGTTTAACTCTTTTGATAATACCGTAAAAAACTCAAAATTTCTCATTACGCTTCCTGCCATTGAACTTCAAAAATTCGGAAAGGTTGGTCGAATCCTTTCAGTGCAGATTCACCGCGATCTGTAAAAGAAAATTGTTTTCCAATGCACAGGTCTCGTATTACCGTCGCAACTAAAATCTGATCAGGCTCCGCTTTGTCGCAGATGCGAGAGGTAAGTTGAACTGTGGAACCAAACAAACGCTGGTCTTCTTCAACAGGCTCGCCGGCACAAATGCCAATACGAACATTAATTTTTGTGTCAGGATGTCTTTTGTTATGAGAGGCAAAGGATCTTTGGATGGTGATGGCGCACTCCACCGCATGAGAAGCAGAAGTAAAGGAGACCATGAATCCATCACCAGTGTGCTGAATCTCTCTTCCGTTGTGTGCCTTCAATTCACCACGGGTAATGTGATTATGAGTACGGAATAGCTCCAAAGCTCTAGTGTCACCGAGGCGCGTAGTGATAGCCGTAGAATCCTTCATATCTGTAAACATGATCACGCGAAAAGCTGAATCAACGAAAGCTTCACTTGATGGTGTAAAAGATTCAGAAGACAGTTGGGGATCTTCAATTCTACCTAAAAAGGCCTCTACGGTGTCAGGGTTTACTTCCATGATCTTGTGAGGTATTGACCCGTGGGCTTCTTTATGCAGTTGTTTTACTTTTTCTTTGGCAGGCGCATCAATTAAACAAAAGGCTGAACCGCGACCCTCATCGAACCAGTATGTTAACAGCTTGATACCATATTTGTCTTGAAGTTTTAGATCCTTCTGATGTGCATCCGCCAAGGCCTTTGCAGTTGCGCCTTCCAAAATATGACGATCCATATAGATTGGCATACGTATTTCCTTTTATTTCCTGAATTTTCATTTATATGAATATTTGTAAGAATGAGTTGGTTGTCAAGTTGGCCTCTTAAAACACGCGAATTCGGCAGTTCCCTATTATCTGAAATATGTGTTGAATATGCAAATGCAAAATTCCATAGATTTCGTACGCCAATCGCTAAAATTCCGATTTTCCCCAATACCTAAAATTCATCTGCCAAATTGGGGATACCTTAAGCCGGGTATCGAAATAAGGCCAACTATGCTGAAATTACATGTTTCAAATGTATGTCGCAACAAATTCAAAACGGCCAAAATTACAGGTCAGGCAGCCTTTCTTAAAAAAGCGAATTTGGACTTTCTGCTTATCGTTATTATAAAAACTACGAAACCATCGCAGAAAGGGCCTTTACGGCCAGTTCAGCGGCCATATAAATCATTAAAAGGCCGGCTAAAATATCCGAATGCGATTGATAGCGGCGCGCAAAACCCGATGCGCCGGTCCCTAGCAGCAACAACCCCGGAATTGTTCCCAAGGCAAATGCAAAAACCATGACGGCGCCTTTTATTGGGCTTCCGGACGGCAAAGCCCGGGTAAAGGCGGCAAATGAGAGGCCGCATGGCAAAAGGCCCAT
>CALZJV010000192.1 GCA_945787595.1 uncultured Desulfobacterales bacterium
TATTATACGTTTATGGGGTGGTTACCGGGTAGGGCAGGGGCCTCACAGCCCCATTCCCCCCTAAGAACCACGCATGATAGTTTCCCATCACGGGACTCAAGCATTTCAAAGGACACCCTTATGGAGTGGCCCGACTGTTGACATCATCCCCATGTCAGCGCCCAGGTTGCACCCTTAACAGATCTGCGGCGCCAAAAATAGCCCGCGTACTTCTTCAAGTAAGGGTTTGCCTCAACTGTTTTGTTATACAAAAATGTTTTAACTACTTTACGCTAAGAAATGAGATAATATACGCTTCCCAAAACTCCCAAAATCATAAGTGCGTAGCTAAACCAGTATGAAAACTTAAAGGGCTTCCGCATCTGTTTTGATCCCCAGCTATTCCAGATACCTTTTTGAAATTGTGAAATTTTTGAGATTAGCAGAAGTATAAATCCTGCCATTGTCATAATTATTGAGTCAATAGCAAGCTGTTGGAAATTGTGAAAGTATCGGGGAATCAATAGCATTGCAATAATTCCAATGATTACGATCAAAATTTCAAAAGGGATAGAAACAGAATATATTGACTTTTTGTTAGCGTCGTTTTTACGGTAAATCCAAATTGACATTAAATTCACCTTAATGTGGATGCATATAACGGCGGCGGTCAGGGGCAGCCAGGGCGCCCACTGACGTTTAAAAAGATGATTAAGTCCATTTTTACCTGATATGGTGGAAACGGCTCGGTCCTGGCTGTCCACTGAACTGCCTGGTTATGCATCCAACTTTCTTTGTATTTGCATTAATAAATCTAAAACATTAACTTTTTTTCCTGCACTTAGCTTAATTTCAGATCTTCTGTATGCTTCATGTACAAAGTTTCTCGTTTCAATCAATGTTTTATTCAAGCTCCTGATGTGATCGGATTCACTTTGGTATATAATTTTCATTCTTTCAATAAAAGTGACAATTTCTGTCTTATTGTACCAACGCTTTTTTGCAGAAACTTTACCTCTTATAGTATATTCAGAGCCATCATTATCATCCCAGAGGACTATTTCACCGGTTTTTAAATCATAATTGCCTACTATAAGTTCTCTATCATTGCTTAGAATTCTATCATCATAAACAGCATCGTGAACAGTGAGGTCAATGACGTCATCATCAATAGAAAGATCTAAAATAGACCAGTGCGGAGAAGCTGATATCAATAGTACACTGTCTTCTTTGCTAATTTGATTTACAAGAAGTTCAGTCATAGGTTCTTCTGCGAATAACGAATTGCTCACCAG
Source organism: uncultured Desulfobacterales bacterium (assembly GCA_945787595.1). The sequence continues at coordinate 1,275 of CALZJV010000192.1, forward strand.
GGAGGGCCGCTTTTTGGCCCGAACCTGGTGAAGCAAAATGTTATGGTTTGCTCCAATGCATTAGCTTCCTGGCCTGTTGTAAACTTTTATAACTTCCATTTTTGCGATGTTTATGACAACGGCTATGTGAAGCCCCTTAATTCCATCTACTCCAATTAAGAATGTCACTAACTTCGGATTTGATTCTTCGAATTCATAGCCAACGATACTATCGTAATTATAATCCTTAGAAATAGGAAAGGGCAGATTCATAGGCCCAGGATTATCTGGAAAATTGTCTGTTTTGATCCCTTTTGAGATGTTTTCAAAGCACGTGTCAATGGCCTCAATCGAAAGCGAAAGCACCTCACTCATCTTCACCTCATATGAAGATATTTTAAGAATCTTTTCCTGTCGAGATTCTTCACTTGTGCCCGAGGACGGCATCAAATTGACCAAAAAAATGAAAATCAAAACAAAGATGCGTTTTAACATAGCCCCGTCCTACCATAACAATTGAGTAGTGCGCAAAAAGGCGCCATATCAACAACGAAAACCCAATTGTAAAGTTAAATGTTTAATTAATACGATTACATAAATAACATCCGGTAACATATTGAAACCGGAAAATTGCGCATTTTTGCGCAATATCCCGATATGCGTGAATTTTTGCGCAATATCCACTGTAATTCAGGTGATATTGAGAAATTTTTCTCAATATCGCTTGAGCTCATTGGTTTTCATGAGCGCCAGCGAATGAAAATCCAGTGCAGCGATTTGTTAGGGCTTTCTTTTATAGTTTATCAAGAAGTAATCGTAATGGAAGACCAAGTATCAAGGCAAACTGTTTGATGGCATTAAGGGCTATAACAACGTCATCTCGATCTTCTTCGATTGCTTGTATTACGTTTTGTTCATATCCAATGTAGTCCGCCAAATCAGTGATAGAATAACCCAATTCTTCTCTTCTTGCTCGGATAAGGGATGATAAAGGCAAATCTCGAAGATTAGAGGCTGGTATATCGGCATATTCTACTGAATTAATATCGAGGGCCTTGCAATACAATTTAAACTCTCGGATTGACAGACCATCTATGTCGTTGTCATCACCCGATTCAAAATCCCATATTCGGCTTTCATCGAAATTTGGTCCTATGAGCGAAGCCAGTTCTGATTCACTCAAGCCTTTTTTAATTCGTTTTTCCTTAAAATATTTGCCTATCAACATTGTGATCTTCTTTGTGAGCCCTAACCCGCCGCCGGTGAGCAGCGGCGCAAATTCATGACAAGTATGCACGGCCTTTATGTAAAACCGCAATCTTTACACCGTCTGCTCCAGTGGTTTTGTTAGCTCTCAAAGCGGCAAATCCTTCAGCTCTTCCGGCACCTTGGAAGGGTGCTTCCGATATATGGGTTCAGCGATGGATGAAAATACCTCACTAATCACCTTTCCAACGCCGTACGCAAGCTTCTTGTAGTCTTCCACTGAAAACTCATTCTTTAGGCCTTTAAGTAAATCGGTTAGCAGCACATTACAGGAATACGCCGCATTTAGAATCAGCTCAGCATCTTCTTCGATCGTAGAAAGCGATTTCTTCTCTTTCAGAGAGCTCTTAATTTCGAGTGGCACATCCGCTGGTGCCTCAGGCATAACTTCGATAGTTATATTGTCCCCGGCCTCCAAATCAGAGCCTAGCCATTTCAAGTATTTTGTATCTTCTGGATTGTTTGTGTCATAACCGTTTAAGGCAATATCCATCTTCGGTTGTCCATAACCGATTTTGTTGTCTATGTTTATATAAGCACCCAGATGACCCTTGCCGCATATCTCGCCTGTTGATATATGGTGACCATTTATACCAATGCGAATTTTAATATCATTTTCCTTCTTGAGAGCTAACCAGCGGGCCAAAGAATTTTCAAGCTGGCTCGGCACTTACATAAAACCGCATAGTTTTTCCCGTCAGGTTCATCTCTTTGTTAGCAAATTTACCATTTTTTAAATTTCTCCTTTTTGGGGGTAAAAATATCTTTGACTTTCGCCAATAATTCTTTCTGTTTCTCGTTTGGATCACCTTCACAAAATGCGACTTTTTCGACTAACGAAAAGGCTGATTGTTTTTGTTCATCTGCAAAGTTGTCTATGCTTGGTCTGATGAATTTTTCCAAATTGTTTTTTATTTGGTTTTCATCTCTGATAAAAAAGCTGCAATTTGAAAGGAGATCGGTCGCTTCTCCAGCAGAAAGTTTGAAAACGTTCTTAAAAATTGAGAGTATACATGATTTTTCTTCACGTGAAATATCACCAGAACATTTAGCCATTGTATACATGAGACCAGCGGTGGCCTTCATTGGATCATCAATATCAAACACTGGATTCGAATGATAGGCTTGTCGCCATTTGCGTCTTCTGTTCCATTTGAATGGATCGAGCCAACCAATATCAATTCCTACGTCTGATAACCTTTTTACTAAAATTAAGATGGTTACTATTAAACCTAGTGCTCCTAAAATAACATGCATACTTACACTTCCTCCATTGTTCTGCTAACTTATATATTATGTAGATTCTTAATTTTATTCCGAAACTTTGATTTAGAAAGAATTATACCGAAATTCGACTGACAACTCAATAATATTAATTTTTTTGCTTAAATATCAGTTGGATACATCAGATAAGATGAATGTTGGCAGGTGATTTATGAGTATCCTGCGTTTTGGAACAGAGCTAAAAAGGACGCTTTTTGTTTTTTTAGCGGGTATTATGTAGAGTCTATATAATAAAAGATATTTAATATTTTGGGGTCAAATGGAAGATTTCAGGTCTTATCTATTATCACACCCGGCACAAATCCCAAACGGAAGCCAAAGCCGACTCACAATCCGACATACTCTGGCGGGCGGTGGCACAAGACATGATCAATGTGTTGCGCTTAAAACACCGTGCCCTGAGCACTGAGAAAGCCTACCTTGGCTGGCTGCGATCTTTTTACCGATTCGTGAACGGTCTACCCCCGCAAGAGCTTGATAGCAGCCACGTCAAAGATTTTTTGTCTGATCTTGCAGTTGAACGGAATGTGGCTCCTTCGACCCAGAACCAGGCTTTCAATGCCATACTTTTTCTATTCCGTTATGTACTCGACAAAGATCTTGATGATATCGAAGGAAGCGTTCGAGCTTCCAAAAAACGCCGGTTGCCAGTAGATTGACGCAACAAGAGGTTTTTCGACTGTTTGACCACCTCAACGGGATTTGCCTGTTTATGTCGCGGTTGATATACGGCGGCGGACTGCGTTTGAAGGAATGCCTGCGGTTGAGAGTTAAGGATATTGATTTTGAAAGGGATTGCATGATCGTCAGATCCGGCAAAGGTGATAAAGACCGGGAGACGGTTCTTCCCGAAAGCCTAAAAAATGATCTTCGGCAACATTTGGAAAAAGTTAGGGATCTTTATGAAAGTGATCGTGCGCGAAACGTTGCCGGGGTTTACCTGCCGGGTGCTTTGGCACGCAAGTATCCCCATGCGGGCAAGGAGTGGGCTTGGCAATGGTTGTTTCCTTCGAAAACGCTATCTGTTGATCCAAGGGCGCGACAGATAAGATCAAATTACGGCTCGTGTCAGATTCCCAAGTATGATTCTAAATAATTGAGCAACGTAAAGTCAGGTCTGGGCCAGGGGGTTCAACGTTCCGGGTTGCAAAACACCCGACCAACGCTTATCAAAGGGATTCGGCCTTCATCGTTTTACCAGTGCCTTTTCACCCAATGGGTGAATTCGGGTAGTACGGGACTCGATCAATATTTTAAACATTTTCAAATAGTTATAACCTTTGAACCGTGAACCTGGAACCGATCAGTTTAGGAGAAAGATAAAGATAAGAAGTTGCTTTGTTTTTTCAACCCGGAACGTTGAACCCCGAACCCCTGAACCTATATAACACTTACCTCAACTTCCATTCCGGATTGCGCTTTTCGAAAAAAGCGCTTACCCCCTCCTTGGCGTCTTCCGTGGTGCAAAGACGTGCAAAGGCCTCATTCATGTATTCGAAGGCCTTGTAGTAATCCAGATCGGCGGCCGCATAAAATGCTTTTTTGCTGATTTGTACGGCTATGGGACTTTTGCGGGCTAAAATCGCCGCCCATTTGCGGGTTTCATCCGCCAGATCGTCTTTAGGAACCACCCGGTTCAATAGACCCATTTCTAATGCTTGTGGGGCTTTAATCAAATCACCGTAGAGCAGCAATTCAAGGGCACGCTTTCTGCCGACCGATCTAGCAACCGGAACCACCGGACCAATGCAGTTGAGCCCGACGTTAATGGCCGTCAAACCAAAGCGCGTGTTTGCTGCTGCAATCGCCAGATCGGCGGCTGCCACCAGGCCGGCCCCATTTGCCGCGGCCACGCCCTGAACCTGGGCAATCACAGGTTTGCTCATACGACTGATGGTGACCAGCGGCTTCTCCATGTGTTCAACCCAGGCCTTGTATTCCATGGCGGTCTTTCCGGCCAGTTCGTTAACGTCGATACCGGCGCAAAACGCTTTGCCCGCCCCTTTGAGGATAATAACTCTCACGCTTGGCTGCCCGTCCAGTTCATTGAGCGCCTGGACGAGTTCCCCGGCCAGGGGGGTGTTGAAAGTATTGAGTTGTTCAGGACGATTCAGTGTTATTTCTCCAACAAAGTCATCGCCAATTTCTACAATTAGATTATCATAGGTCATAATTTATTCCTCTCTTGATCTTCTTTCTTTATCCCCAGAACTTCGCGACAATAGCGGATACTGCGTTCGATTGTCTCCTTTTCCTTTCGCAGGGCTTGCTGCATGTCATTCATTGGTATTTCCATTTCAGTCTCGATGTTGATACGACGCATAGCGGATTTTGTTTTAATTATTTCATAGGCGCGCTTCATGTCGATGTCACCTTCTCCCACGGCTGCACCCGTTAGCTTGAAGCCATATCTTTGAAACTCGATACGGTCGTCTCTGAAATGGTTCGTGAAGGCCCTTGGTGCCAGGTTTGCAATGGCCTGCATGGGGTCTTCCATGACCATCAGGGCATTGACGGTGTCGATGCAGGCACCGACTACCGGACTGTCCACCAGATCCAACAACCACAGGATCTCTTCAGAAAAACTGTCGCAATGGTTCTCCACCGCGATTCTGATTCCGGCAGCATCCGCTTTCGGTGCCGAAGCCTTCAGCCGTGAGGCAAAGGCTTTCATTTGTGCCGTAACTTCCGGATGGAAGCGACTGGCGGAAACCGGACGTGGGCGCTTTAAATCCATACTGACTTTGACGATATCCGCTCCCAGGCTGGCGGCTGTTGCAATGGCCTCTTCGAGATCGTGCTGAATCCCGATGCCCATGCCGCCCATATCCATGGAAAAATTGTATTCAAGATAAAGTCCGTGTTCTTTGGCGGCGGCGCTGACTTCCTGCAGATAAGCCGTATCCAGTTTTTCAAGAACGCCGTCGTCGAGATGGAGTCCGTCGAGACCCAAGCGAACCGCTTCATCAAAGAGTTCAAATGTGCTCAGCTGCCTGGGCCAGGGTAGCTTAAAATCAGCCCATGCCTGACCGATACCATGAATATAAAAACTATATGTGTGTAATCCCAGCAGCATGATGTCACCCCAATGTTGCAAAAACAACAAGGCAAAGAATAGTTAAAATTTGCGAAAATTATTTATTGCCTTATAAAATTCCATGTGTTGTATATGAACCAACCAGGTTATGTCAAGAAACGGTTATTTCCCATTTTTTTATTTCTACAGACAATCATCGACGGGCGAGTGACCCGAATAAGGAGTCGATCATGGAACTAAAAGGACTTACAGGGGGTTTATACCAACCGCTATCCTCTGCAGATATCGAAACCATTCACCAGGCGGCGCTGACTATTTTGGAGAATACCGGCATCACTTATGAATCCGGCCTGGAAGAAACCATTGCTATGCTTGAAGCACAGGGGGCCAAGGTGGACAGAGAACGAGCCAGAGTTTTTTTCCCCAAAGACCTGGTTGTAACCCAGGCGGCCAGGGCGCCCGAGCGCGTCATTTTGTTCAGCCGCGATGGAAAAAATGACCTGGATCTTACCCAACACCGCGTTTACCTTGGAACAGGCGGGGCGGCCATTAAAATTCTAGATCTTGAAAGCGGCCGGGCACGATCCACCACATTGAACGATTTGTATCAACTCGGAAGACTGGTGGATGCGCTGGATAATATCCATTTTTTTCTTCGGCCCTGCATACCGACCGATATCTCTGAAAACGACTACGATGCCAACGTTTTTTATACCTGTTTAAAAGCTACGGGCAAGCATGTCATGGCCGGGGTAAATGATGTGGCAGGGTTTCATAAAGCTTTGGACATCGCCGCGATGGTTGCCGGTGATAGGGCAAAATTAAAAGATAAGCCTTTTATTTCAATAATAACTTCGTTTGCCATCAGCCCGTTGAAGCTTTGCACGCAATCGACATTGATCATGCAGGAAGCGGTCAAGAATCGAATTCCGGTTGCACTCTCCAGTGCCCCCATGGCAGGTTCGACCTCCCCGCTGACCATGGCCGGCACTCTGGCTCAGCTCCATGCCGAGCAGCTTGCCGGAATTGCCGTTTGCCAGTTAACCAACCCCGGCGCACCGATCTTATACGGCGGTATACCCGGCATGGCAAATCTTAACAGCTTCGGGTATCTGGGCGGTGCTGTCGAGTGCGGCATGATGAATGCCGCCATTCACCAGCTGGCAAATCATATTAAAGTACCGAATTACAATTCAGCAGGACTGGCCGAATCGAAAATCCCCGATGCGCAAGCCGGCTGGGAAAAAGCCTTAACTGTACTGCTGGCAGCCATGGGTGGCTCCAACTATGTCCACCATGCGGCCGGCATGCTGGAGTCCATGCTGACCGTGGCCTTTGAACAATATGTTATCGATGATGAGATTATCGGAATGTGCTGCAAAGTTCTTAAAGGCATTGAAGTGGATCCCGAACATCTGGCCCTGGAAGCCATCGATGAAGTCGGACCGGGAGGCAATTTCATTGCCTCAGATCACACCTTTGCCCACATGCGCAAAGAATATTTTGCAGGAAACGGCGTTACGGACCGAATGATTCGGGATGATTGGGAGCTGGAAGGTTCGCAAGATGCCGCAGCACGGGCACGAGAGATTGCCAAAACAATTTTAGCGCAAGAAGAAAAATCTTATATTCCCGCTGAAGCGGCGCAGGCCATCCGGAAGAAGTACAACATTATCGGTGAAAAATCTTAGGCCCTTGTCAGTTTTTTTTAGACAGGATTTACAGGATTGATGGGATTTTTTTCGCCTGCGGCGAGAGGCCCTTCGGCCGAAAAACCGATGGAAAATGGAGGATCGCTTCGCTAGGATGAGGGACGATAGAACATATTGTCCACCTTCTTCAGAGCGGCACCCTTTTCCTTTGAGCCTTGAGCCATATTCTCTTTATCCTTATGATCCTGTCCAATTGTTTTTTTTAAGATAAGAATCCATTCCTTTTCTTTTTTATCCTTCGTCAATCATCGTTCGTCGTTCGAAGCAGGCGGAAAGCTCTTCACCGATAATGTTCAGAACAAAAGGCAGGTGCATTTCCGGTACAGGTCCGGCGGGTGTCTCCGGGAGGATGATCGTGCTGCTTACCGGAAATCTGTAAAGCGCCTCTTTCGCTTTTCCGTTCAGAAAAGCTTGCTGGGTTATAAGGATCATCCGGGGATATCGGCTGCCGAAAGTTGATATCTCGTCTATGGCTTTGTCTAAATACCGGTCCCAGGTAGCATCCATCACGATGAGGTTGTCATTTAATGTATTATAATCCGGTTGAAGTTCCGGAAGATACCAGGCCTCATCTGCAAAAAAAGGGGTTTTTTCTTCATAGGAGGGATCGACCGGCGGTGCATTGATAAATTCATCCATTGTTTTTCCGGCAAAATAACTTTTTTCCCATAATACTACTTTTTCCCGGCCGAATTTTAACAGCATTTCATTTCTGCCCTCGAGTTTTACGAATTTGGCATCAACCCTGGAATCGACAGTTACCAGCGGGCCATGAGCACTTTTTCCAAACAAATGCTGTTCACAAAGCATCGTTCCAGTCCTGTCGAATTTGTCTGACCATGCCAGACCAATTCCGGCCGGAGGTCCAATATAGAACATGGTTTCATATTTCTTGTTGACGGCCATGCTCGTTGATATAGCCGCCTTAAGGTCCGGCTTACCAAGCACGTCAAGCACTGTTTCAGCGCTTTTTCTGAAATGCTCGCCCACGATTTCGGCCTTTTCAGGAAATGCTGTGCACCAGGCATTGATAAAAATCAGGTGGATTGCTGCATACAGATAATCCCTTCGCGAATACTCAAAGCCGTTTTTCAGCAAAAACTTCCCGCCGTTTTTTTGGGCCGGCTCGTGATCACGGAAACCGGTTTCCGGTTCCAGCCGGAACACGGGGCTCGAGACCGTCGCAAGTCGTTTTGTCAGCCGCTTTTGCCCTGCAGGTGAAGATGCCGCCGTAAACAGGAGAATATTGTTGTCAAACGCGCATAGGGGTGCTTCGGGCGAAATGATCCGCACCGGATAACCCAGAAAGCGGCTCCAGATACGGCCTGCATTTTTTACTGCGGCTTCCGAGATTCGATCCATGGGTGCAAATACGATTTCGTCTATATCCGAATTATCGTCAAAAAGATATTGCGCAAGCCGGGTTGTGTTTTCATCCATCGCCCGACATATCTCGTCCCCCAAATCCTTTGAAGAAATTATTGCGGCCAGCTCACGCATCTCTTCATAACCATATGCTTCTGCGCTCTGCATGTTCTGACGGGGCAACCATCGCTTTCAAGCCTTCATTTAGATTTTTTATTTTCGACAGCTCTCTGGCCGGGGAAGCAACCTTCGCGAACAGACTCCGCCCGACGGTCATGGATTTGGCCAGGTTGCGGGGCGCGACGCCCATGGCTATACCGTGGGACTGACCATAGAAAAACGCAAGCTGGTAATAAAAGACCAGAGTTACGAGCGGTTGCATTGCATTTTTTTTCAAACCGGAAAGGAAGATGCAACGGTTGCGGCTCAACTGCCGGATACGTTCCTCCTGCCGACGTTCTAAACCGACTGCAGCAAATTTTATCCTTTTACGATAAAGCAGCTCCATGACGTCAAGAGCTTCGTCAAGTCGCGGCGTACAGGTGGCGTCGACCACCACCAGTACGCATGCTAAATCGGCAGGCAGGCCCGTTTCCATCACCTCCTGATAGTCCAAAGCTCTACCTATTGCCGACCAGCTGTTCTCCTCCAGCTTCAGTGCTATTTCCTTTCCTGCACCGTTGGTAAAAAGGGCACTGACAACGATGCTGGCTTTATTTTGCGCATTTTCACGAGCCAGTCTTTTTGAAAATCTCTTGACGGTTTCATCTTCAAGAAGATTGGCAAGCACGTACGGGATCCGATGCATTTTTTCCAGGTGCAAAAGGGCTTCTTGCTTTCTGCCCTTGTGCGATGCCAACCACAGGCAGAACAGCTTTAAACAAAAAAGCATGCAAACCGTGCTCTTGACGTCGGAAACGGTGACTTCCTCACCGCTCAAGGCCGGAATTAAACCGCCGCTTTTGGCGACAATAAGGGCCATGTCGGCAAAAGTCTTTTCGGTGATACCGGTCATGATCACTTTGAGCGACTGGAGCTTCTTCGCCAAAAAGACCATGTCCGCCGTGGTCGAAGACCAGCTTAACAGGATAACCAGGTCTTTTTCCGGAACGAACAGGGTTTCCGGATTTTCAATATCACCGGGCCTGACGGTCAACGCATCCATCTCCGGCATAATGGCATGGATAAAGTTTTTTGCGATTTCACACATGTGAAAAGCACTTCCGGTCCCGGCCAGTACAATCCGTTTAAGACCCGTGAAATTTGAGCCGAACCGACGGCGCAACAGGTTTTTTCTGATTCCCAGATCCGTAATCCCGTCCTCCTCCGGTGCATAATTTCCCAGTATTGTCAGAAGCCGCTGCGGTATTTCAGCCAGATGCGTTTCATAAAAAGACCGGTCCATGTCCTTCTTAACCTGGATGGGGTTTAAAACAGTCGCAAAAGGCTCCAGATCCGGCAGGCGCTGACCCTTGAAATCGGTAATCGTCACGCTGCGGCAGATGCTGCCGTCTAGTATTAATGGTTCTATGCGGGCAAATTTTTCTTCGCCCTCAAGAGCGTGGACCTCTACGGAAAATGCCTTTAGAATATCAGCTTTTTCTTTTTCAAAGACCTTTTTGAGCGCTTTTGAATCTTGCGCACCGGCACTTTTCCCCTTTAGCCCGGCAACTTTTTTAATATGGTGTTCTTCCAGTCTTTCAAGCGCTTCTCGTTTTTCATAGATAAGCTGCTGGGGAAAGAGTCCTATAGCCGCGTTGATGTCGGAAACCACCATAAAATCATCGTTCTCCAGCCGGCGGACCACAAATACAGGCCGGTTGTGGGCTGCCACATAAAGCCTTCGCGGAGATAAGATGCTGATTCCGCAGACGGCCACCTGACCTCCGTTTTTCGATATCTGTTTGGCTGCTTCTATGAACGCCGCTTCATCCAGTTGTGCGGGTGTTTTGCCCTTGACTGTGCGATGAACCGAATAGTCTATTACACTGCTTCCGATTCCGTGTTCCTGGAGATCATTTTCCACCTGGGTCAATACGGCCCCGTACCTTCGCTGTGCCTGGATCAATTGGTCAAAATAATATCCCCAGAGAAGGGAGAGATACTCGGCGGAATTTTCACTGCGGAAAGAAAAGTTTGCGACTTTGGTAAGAAATTTACGGATGCTGTCCTCTGTTTTTCCGTCAAACTGACCGTTTACAACCACACTTCTAAATCGTTTTTCGTCCAGGAAGGGATGGGCGTTTGTTACAGTGACAGCCGACTGAAGCGCCCATCTTCCGTGAGCGACAACCGGCTGGGTAAAATATCTCAGGCTGACCGGGTCGCTCTGCCCCGGGACGATCGAAGCTTCCGTCATAATGTCATTGCGGGAAAGCTCGCTTAGCATATCAGTCAAAAAATCGTCGCGCTGCAGACACATCAGCGCTGCTGCTGCAGCCCTGCCGTAAATGTTTACGCCTTTTTCAGCTCCGTACAGACGTCTCCACTCCACAGGTCCGGGACGTTCATGGCGCGGCCAGGAAGCTTCCAGTATTTTTTCAAGGGATTCGATAAGGTCGGGCCTGGCCGCCGTTCTGGCAAGAAGGGCTACGTCCAGTAGCCGGAACAGGCAGCATACCCCGTCCCTATCGTAATCCGAAGGGATTTCAATGGCTGTTTCCGGCAGACAGCGCCATAGTGATTTCAAGGCAGCCGGGTTTGGGGAAACTATCCTGCTGCCGCTTACGGCGGACTTTATCATCATTATGGCTGAAAGCGCTTTTTCAAATATTCGGTCAAAGGTGTGCAGGATATCGGCAGGTTCGGCACTAATCAGACCTGTGGCCTTTTTCGAGGCTATTGTTGTAATCAGCGGTTTGCGAATTATTTCGCGGATGACCACCGGCGAAAGGTCATATTCTTTGATAAGTCGCCTGACAAAATTTATAAGATCTTTCCTTGAACGGATGAAAAAGGAGATATCAAAGCTCGGCCGGCCCGGCTGGCCGGGATTTAGTCGGCAGGGCCGCTCGGCCTTCAAGTCGACAAGCTCATCATATGCGGGATAGGGTGCTTCACCTTTAGTCACTTTTTCAAATTGATCGAAGGGCAGCCCTTCGAAAGCGATAAGGCGTTGTTGCTGCTCCACCATCTTTTCACGATCGGAGCCTTGCGACCAGACGGATAACAACCGATTCTCAGGGTTCAGGTAGGCGCCATTGTCTAAAAGAGTTTCGACGAGCCTTTCCACGGAACCGACCGCTTTTCTAGTTCTGACCGGTTCGTTGTCGTCACCGAACATGGCTACGCCGGTACTGTCCGGCGCCCTGTAAATAATGGCTGACATACCTGTCAGCACCCTGGTGAGATTGTTGCCAGCCCCTCCGAAATACGCCACAATTCCACACATGATATTTTCCCTATGCGTTCAAGGGTTCTAAGGTTCAGGGGTTCAAGCCCGCCCTGGTGCGACGTGATGTGGCTATGAAATTGCTTTCACATTCTATGGGCTTGGCTTTCCATCACCACATCTTGACATGCCAGGTCTGGGCCAGGGGTTGCATTCTCGTCTCCGGACTGTATTTGGGATGCGTATTTACGAGAAAAGCGTCAGCTTCGTCAGGCCTAATCCAAAATTTGGGGCCAAATTGGCAATTATTTGGAAAAATGAGCATTTTTAACGAGGACTGCGGGTCTTTAATGCCTTCTTTGTCCTTAACCCTGAACGTTGAACCCCTGGCCCAGACCGGGATTAAATATGAGTGCCTTTTATCTAAAGGTCGCATCGGTTTAAGGTCACCCAAGTGTACCAAAGCCGTCGCGCCAGGGCAAGCCTGAACCTGTGAACGGTTACTATTTTCCTTTTACTAGTTCCTTTTCACCCTTTTGCCGAATTGTCTTCAAGGCGGCCAATGTGTTGCCCGGCAGCGCAGGCGCTTCATGATTTTTGACGATATCTTCAAGTTGTTCCTGAATGCGGGTGGCCAGATCTTTGGCGCCTTGGCTTTGCCAATCATCACTGGCGGATCGTGTCATCAAACCCGGCATCCAGAGCTCGCTTTTGAAATGATCATAAGTATGATCTTGATCGAGAAAATGGCCGCCGGGACCAACCTTTTCGATCAGCTCGCGGGCCAGGGTTTCATGGTTGACTTCGATGCCTCTAATAAAGCGTTTGGCCATCCCGATGTTTTCGTTACCCAGAATTAATTGGGCGGTGGAACAGACCATACCGTTATCCATATACCCCACATCGTGGATAAGGTTGAGTCCGCCCAAACCCTGTGCCAGGATGGAGAAAGCGGATTCCGACCCGGCCTGGGCATCCAGCACTTTAGCGTCGGTCGATCCGGCCAGCCCCCAGGAGGGCAGCCCGAAGGATTGTGCCACCTCGGCCTGGGCTGCGAGGGCAAGGCTCATCTCCGGTGCGGCGATGGACAGGAGGCCGGCGGTCATATCAAAAACGGCAAAATTGCAACCCAGACTGCAGGGGCAGCCGGGCTTACGTAGCTGAGCCAGGACCAGGCACATCAATGCTTCGGCCGTACCCTGGGCAATAGCTCCGGCCAGGGTTACCGGGGCCGTAGCACCGAATTGCATCGTGGGCCCCTGAATTTGAGGCATAGCAAGATCCGCACAGACAAAGAGGCGGTCGATCACATCCGCCGGAAAGACCAGCGGGGAAATCGGCTCGGGATAAAAAATAACAAAAGGCCGCTGCTGAAGATTATCGCTTCCGCCGGCGACTTCGGTAGCCATTTCATATACAAGCGCAACCCCGCGAGGCGTGTATCCTATAAAAACGATTGGTTTGATGGTATTGGTCACAACGGCCTCGAACTCGTACAAGTCGGCAACCGTGGGCGGGACATCCTGGACGGATCCCATGGGCATGACCCAGTCGATGTTCGGCAGGGCGTCAGCCACCTTGGCTCCGATCGCAATATCGGCAACGCGGGTGGGATGAATTTCACCGCTGAACGCATCCTTGGTGGACGTGCCGTAGTAGCTCTTGCGGCCCTCTATTTCCATGGCCCGGTTTCCCCCACGATCATAGATTGTCCAGCCTTTGGGTGCGGAACTGAGACACCCGCTAACGATGTGTTCAGGTACTTTAACAATCTCATCAACGACCAAAGCTCCCGCCTGCTTCAGCATTTTACGGGCGCCTTCGTGATAAATCCTGAAACCCACCTTGGACATTACTTCAAAAGCGGTGCGCCTGATTTCCACAATTTGGTCGTCGGTGAGTATCCGGAACGAAACCGATCTTTTCTCAATTGAACCTGTTTGAATCATAGTCCCTCCTCATGGATTTAGCACCTTCGTATAGACAATTGGCTGGCGATATTCGATATTTAAATTTCTCAGCAGCTTATTTTGGTCTGTGTAAAGCGGAAAATTTTAAATATCACCTTTTTTGTTTCTCTCATAGTCGTAGGCTCTATCCGCTCTCCGGGCTATAGGCTTCTACGATCCTACGCCTCGGAGAGAAGCGGAGTCAGAGGTCGGGCATTCCGAGTCTGGGTGTTATTTAGCGCATAAACACAGAGGAGGTAAAGAATTATTTTTGCTTTACTTTGACCCTATTTACCAATGATGTCTTGACAGTAATGCTTCGGATTAATATTTTAAGTAATTAATATAAAAATTTTATATGAATTCATTGAGGGAGGACAAAATGAAGATACTGGTGGGTTATGATGGCTCTAAAGTGGCAGATGATGTTATAAAGCTGGCGCATGATCATGCAAAGGCATTTAAAGCCGACGTTTATATTGTGACGTCATTGGAGCAAGATCCGTCCTTGAAAAAAGAGGATATCGATAGAGCTGAAAGCAAGTTGGAAAAACTAAAAACACCCTTCAGAACAGATGATATTCGCTGTGAAATCCAGACATCCGTCAGTTACCAGTCTCCTGGAGAGGATCTGGTCAATTATGCAAAAAGCAACAATATTGATGAAATCATTATCGGAATCAGAAGAAGGTCAAAAGTCGGCAAATTGGTGTTTGGTTCCACCGCCCAATATGTCATCCTGGAGGCGCCCTGCCCGGTCCTTACGGTGAAATGAGGGCGGAAAATAACCTCATTGCCCTGCTCGTTGCAATTTGCGATTTTCTTGGAGGCATCAAAGACGTTCATATAGAAAGCTTTCTGACAGACTGGCCTTCAGCAATTTGCATAACACGCCCTGTTTTACCGCACGGTCTTCCCGTTCTCTCCAGGTTGCCTGCGGCTGTTAAGGCCGCCGGCAAGAACACCGAGGGTATTGTCAAACTGCTTGCCGCCCAGGCGAATCGTATCGCATGGGGTCAAACCTATTCAGCGCAGGATTTGGGCGTTGGATTCCTTGAGAAGTATGGATGGACGGAGCTGATCGGCCTGCGTGGGCCCATCGCCAGTAACCGTGTGGCATGCGGATTTTTATTTTTGGGAATCGCGCTGCCGGCCTGCCGATATATCATCCCCCCTGGTTGCCTCATGCGATGCGAACAGAGACCGTGCCGCTGCTTGCGCTCTATCTCTGGCGCGGGGGTAACCTGGCCCAGAAATCACTTATTGAATAAGCCCCCCTGCAGGGTAAACTACGGGGCAAAAAACCGGCTAAACGTTCGAGGTCACTTTGACTGCTGCGCGTGAAGCCGTTCGGATTCATCCGGCACATGGATTACGGGCTCCACCTTTTTCAACTCTTCAAGTGGTATATGACATTTTATAACGTGCCGATCTACTACAACCTGATCCGGCGGCGGCTCATTATCACAAATATCGCCGATTCTGCGATGGCAGCGGGTACAAAACGGGCAGCCTTTGGGAGGATTCATGGCGCTGGGCAGGTTACCTTCCAGTACAATTTCACGCTTGGTCACTTCAGGATCGGCAATCGGCACTGCTGATAAGAGCGCCTCCGTATAGGGTTGATAGGGCGGTGCGAAGATCTGCTCCGTGGTGCCTCTTTCAAGAATATGCCCGAGATACATGACGACAATGCGATCCGACAGGTAGCGCACGACACTCAGATCATGACTGATGAACAGCAGCGTGGTTCTATGT
>CALZJV010000193.1 GCA_945787595.1 uncultured Desulfobacterales bacterium
ATGGACGGCAACGGCCGCTGGGCCAAAAAACGCCTGTTAAACCGCATCAACGGTCATGAAAAAGGATCGGAGACGGTTCGAACCATTGTCCGAACGTGTCGCAAAATCGGGATACCCTACCTAACCCTGTATGCTTTTTCTACCGAAAATTGGCAGCGACCGAAAACAGAAGTTGAGGCACTGATGGTCCTTCTGAAAAAATTTCTCCAATCTGAACGAAAGGAGATGGTGGAGAACAATATCCGGCTGCGGATGATCGGTCAGTTAGACCGATTACCAACAAAAGTGCGGCAAGCATTAGATCAGACCATGACGGCCACCAGAGAAAAAACAGGCATGAATCTTATCCTGGCATTGAGCTACGGCGGCCGGGCAGAGATTGTCCGTATGGTTCAGGAGGTGACTGAGAAAATCAAACGCGGCGTATTTGAGCCGGAAGCAGTTAATGAAGGACTGATTTCCGATCATCTCTATACCCGGGATATTCCTGATCCGGATTTATTGATCAGAACCAGCGGGGAGATGCGGGTCAGCAATTTTTTGCTCTGGCAAATCGCATACACAGAACTATTTATCACCCAGACGCTATGGCCTGATTTCAGCAAGGAAGAATTTCTACAAATTTTGAAAGACTTCCAAGCCCGTGTACGCAGATTCGGTGCTGTCTAGACCCTCAACGGCTTCTAAATGACAACATGTTGTAAGAAACGAAAGGCGTCAGGTTTCAGGTGTCGGGTGTCAGGGAAAGGAAGTGTTCGAGATTGACACCTGACACCCGACACCTGAAACCCATATAAATAAACAGAGATCTTGCTGCCCCGCAGGGGCCACTTTTTCCGAGCCTAGTCTCGGAAAGAATTTAGACCCTTAGATGGGTTATATCTTTCAATTTAACCATTCAACATGCTGGCTAATCAAGATCTACAACGGAGCAAACAATCACGTGCATCTTAAGCGTTGGATCACAGGACTGAGCGCTTTACCATTTCTTATTTTTCTAGTTTACATTGGCGGCTTTCCTTTCGTAATTCTGGTTGGTATCGCCTGTATATGTTCGCTCTGGGAATATTATCGCATTGTGTTTAATGCCGATAGCGAAACATTGCACGGTGTTGTCGTCTGGTGGGGATATTTCGTCGGCCTTGCCATCATCG
Organism: uncultured Desulfobacterales bacterium; assembly: GCA_945787595.1. The sequence goes on from CALZJV010000193.1 coordinate 1,155, forward strand.
TAACAGCCCATATCGCCGATTCTGAAAGTGTATTGGTGGTCCTCGCGTTCAATCTGGTTTTTGTCGGCCTGATGTCCATGTTCCTCTACAAATCAAAACCGTCAGTAGTTAATGTAATCCCCAAGCAGGTTCAGGGGATCATTTATATTCCTTTACTACTCTCTTTTCTGGTGTCGATCCGACGCGCACCTGATGGTATGACCTGGATCTTTATGCTTCTTGCCATCATTTTTGCCGGTGATATCAGTGCTTATTATGTCGGCTCATATCTTGGGCGACACAAGCTGAATCCTGCCATCAGTCCGGGGAAAACTATCGAGGGCGCTATTGGAGGACTGGTAGGGAATCTTCTGGTGGGTTCCATCGGAAAAATCTTTTTCTTGCCGGCGCTTTCATGGGGATCTGCCGTTTTATTTTTTCTTGCTGTCGGCCTTGCCGGTCAGGTTGGTGATTTATTTGAATCCGAATTCAAGCGATCATCTAAAATCAAGGACTCCGGCGGTCTTTTACCGGGTCACGGCGGATTTTTAGACCGTATCGATGCGCTTTTATTTGCTTCACCGGTTGCATATCTGTTTAAGATTTATATATTATAGTTCTATTTTGTGACATTATCAGAGTAAAATATTTTATTCTGATTTCAAAAGGGCGTTATTTTAAGTAAGAAAATGAGCTAAAATCTGAAATGAACTAAAATGAGCTAAAATTGTGGTATTCTGTCAATTATATAATAACAGATAGAGCGTAGCGATCCCTTAATTTTAGTCATTTTAGGCAATTTAGTTCACTTTAGGCATTCGTTTATTTCGCAATATCAGAATTGTACAGACGTCAATTCACTAACACATAACCTAATATCCAATAACAAGATAAACCCATGGGTACCAGCATATTTGCATTTGTCATCGTCTTGGGCGTTCTCATCTTTTTTCATGAGTTCGGTCATTTTCTAATCGCCAGATTGTTCGGAGTCGGAGTTGAGAAATTTTCACTTGGCTTCGGGCCTCGATTGATTGGTAAAAAGGTCGGTATTACCGATTACCGAATTTCGGCAATCCCGCTGGGTGGTTATGTCAAAATGATTGGGGAGGAGGCGGATGCCGAAATAGCGCCGGAGGATATTTCCCTATCCTTTACTCATAAACACGTTGCCAAACGCATGCTGATCGTCGCCGCCGGACCGGTCTTCAATATTCTTCTTGCCATCCTAATATTTTTCGGAATTTTTTTCTTTTCGGGAACCCTGATTCTAAAGCCTTCTATTGGAGAAGTAAGACCGGGATCCCCCGCATTTGAAGCCGGGCTTGAAAAAGGTGATTTGATAACCGCCATCAACCAAACGGCGATCAACAGCTGGGATGAAATGGCAGAAATAATTAATACCAGCAACGGTCAATCCATTCAGTTGACCTTTCTGCGCGGAGATTCCACCCGCGATTTATGGATAACCCCTGAACAGGCGCCGGCTAAAAATATATTCGGTGAAAACATTCAACGCTTCATCATCGGTATTACCGCTTCGAGGGATGCCTATTCTAAAGATTTGAATTTTTTCGAGGCCCTTTCCGAAAGTTTGATTCAATCCTACAGAGTAACAGAGCTGATGGTGGTTATCATCGCAAAGTTGCTTAAAGGCGATATTTCAACGGACACCCTGGGCGGTCCCATCATGATTGCACAGATGGCCGGTGACTCGGCCAAAGCAGGCGTTGGCAGCCTGATATCCTTTATTGCCCTGATCAGGGTGCTGGATGGCGGCCATCTTCTGTTCTTTCTTGTTGAAGCAATCAAAGGAAGCCCGGTCAGCGTGAAAGTGAGAGAAATTGCTCAGCAGGTCGGCTTGTTCCTCCTGATATTGTTGATGATCCTAGTATTTTACAATGACATTACACGGATATTTTTTAGCTGAACATCATGCCATACCGACTAGAAATTGCATTAAAAGAAAATCTTTTCGATGCCGAAGGGGAGGGGATTTGTCGCAAAGCAAAAAGTTATTTTGGCATTGAAATAGACTGCGTGCGCACCATTAGCGTGATCACCATTGATGCCCGACTATCGGATGAACAGTTGAGAGACGTTCAGGCGGAAATTTTCACCAACCCGGTCACCCACCTTTCATCATACGATCCGCTTGACATCGAATTTGACTGGACCATCTGGGTCGGTTATCGGCCGGGGGTCAGGGACAATCCGGGCAGCACTGCTGTGGAAGCCATCGAAGATCTTCTGAATATTAAATTCGGTGCCGACGGCGCGGCCTACACCTCAAAACGTTACTGTATCAAGGGCAGCGGCCTGAGTGCCGGAGATATGGATAAAATCGCCGGTGAGCTTCTGGCCAACGATATCATCCAGCAATGGAAAATATTTTCCTTCGAGCAATGGAATCCGGCAGTAGGTATCGGACTCATTACTCCCAAGGTCGTTCTCGACCATGTCCCAACGGTAACCACCATACCGGTTGACAGCCAACTTTCCCTGGAAAAAATCAGCAATGAACGCAACCTGGCATTAAATTCCAATGACATCCCCACCATTCGTGCTTATTTCATGGATAAAGATACCCGCTCAGCGCGATCGCTGGTTGGGCTCGACAATCCCACCGACGTTGAACTTGAATACATTTCCCAGGCCAGAAGCGATCACTGCAACCACAACACCTTCCGCGGATTATTTCGCTACCGTAATCAGGCTACCGGTGAAACTGAAATAGTCGACAACTTATTTAAAACATTTATCGAAACGCCGACCCTGATGTTAAAGGCAAAAAAGTCATGGGTGATTTCGGTGTTGTGGGACAATGCAGGTGCCGGACGCTTTGACAAGGATCACTACTACGTGATTACGGGGGAAACGCATAACTCTCCTTCCAACATGGAAGCCTATGGGGGCGCTATCACAGGAATTGTTGGCGTTTACAGGGATCCGTTGGGAACCGGCAAGGGATCTCAGCTGGTGATGGGTAGTTACGGCTACTGCGTCGGCCCGCGTGATTATGACGGGGATCTCAAACCGCATTTGCATCCCAGACGTCTTTTAGACGGTGTGATTGAAGGTGTGCGTGATGGCGGCAATAAAAGCGGCATTCCCACAACCTTCGGTCAGGTGTTGTTTCATCCGGGCTATTTAGGAAAATGTCTGGTGTTTGTGACGGCTGTGGGAATGATGCCGGCGGAAATCAACGGTACCCCAGCCGAAAAAAAACGCACATCCGCCGGTGAGCTGGTCATCATGTGCGGCGGCAGAGTCGGCAAAGACGGAATTCACGGTGTTACGGCCGCCTCCGAGACGTTTTCCGAAAACACACCGGCCGGACATGTTCAGATCGGTGATCCCTATACCCAGAAAAAAATGCATGATTTTTTGCTGGAAGCCCGGGATGAGGGGTTAATCCGGTTTATTACGGATAACGGCGGCGGCGGTTTGTCGTCATCCATCGGGGAATCAGCGCGTTTTTCCAACGGATGTGAAATTGAACTGGAGAAAGTGCCCTTAAAATATGAGGGACTCGATCAATGGGAGATCTGGGTGTCAGAATCCCAGGAGAGAATGACCGTAGCCATCCAAGTCGATGATTACGATCGCTTCTTTGAATTGTCCGAGAAGCATGCCGTCGAAAGTACAGTCATCGGCCGCTATACGGATTCAGGCAAACTTCACATCACCTATGATGGCAGGACTTGCGCTTATGTGGATTTGGATTTGCTCGAATCAGGTTTCCCCCAGTGGGAATTTGATGCCGAATGGGTCTCTCCCGAACTGCGGGGACTGTATGAGCCGGTTCTCAAGCCACCTCAGGATTATGCCGCATTGTTAAAAGATCTTCTGTGCCGGCCTAATATTTGTTCGACCCAATGGATTACCAAGCAATATGATCACGAAGTTCAAGGGACCAGTGTGATCAAACCCCTGGTCGGTGCCGATCGTGACATGAACAGCGATGCAACCGTGATCCGGCCAGTGCTTGAATCTCAAAAAGGCCTTGCACTCGCTCAGGCCCTGTTGCCGACCTATTCCACTATTGATGCCTATCACATGACCAGCTGCAGCATTGATGAGGCTGTGCGAAGGCTTTTAGCCGTTGGAGCCGATTTAGATCATATCGGTGGTGTCGATAATTTCTGTTGGCCCAGTATCCAGTACGATCCTGTCGGCAATCCGGACGGTAAGTTCAAGGCGGCCCAGCTGGTGCGTTCCTGCCGGGCTCTGCATGATATATGTATGGCATATGAGGTTCCGTTGCTTTCCGGAAAGGACAGCATGTATGTCGATGGCAATCTTGCCGGGCGCTATGGTGAAACTCACAAAGTTTCAGCCCTTGAAACGCTGCAGTTTTCCACCATCTCGGTTATCGAAGATGTCACCCGCTGTGTGACCATGGACAGTAAAATCGCCGGCGATCTGGTATATGTTCTGGGGTCTACCCGCAATGAACTTGGCGGATCGGAATATTACGAGCATCTGGGATATGTCGGGCGCAATGTTCCCGAGGTGCGGCCGGCTGAATTTATCCCGGTGTACCGCAATTTAAAACGCGCTATAGAAAATGACCTGGTGGCCTCCGTCCACGGTATATATCGCGGTGGCTTGGCCGTTCACCTGGCCAAAGTCGCTATGGGCGGCAATCTTGGCATGAAAGTAAACCTTGCACAGGTTCCGTTATACGATGTTGAGCGTGAAGATGTTCTATTGTTTTCCGAATCGGCCGGGCGATTTATTGTGACGGTTGATCCGGTCAACCAGGAGGCATTTGAAGCGCTTTTTAAAGGATTGGCCTGTGGCTGCATCGGAACGGTTACCACGGAGGCGGATTTGGTTGTTCAGGGGATTGAACAAAATGTCATCATAAAGGTTTCTATGGCCGCTTTAAAAACAGCCTGGAATTCGACCTTCGGGGAGCTTATTTAGAACAGAGGGCAGATGACAGAGGGCAGATGACAGAGGGCAGATGACAGAGGGCAGATGACAGAGGGCAGATGACAGAGGGCAGAAGACAGAGGGCAAAAGACAGATGACGGAAGACAGAGGGCAGACGACAGAGGTCAGAAGGCAGATGACGGAAGACAGATGACAGAAGACAGATGACGGAAGACAGATGACAGATGACAGATGACAGATGACAGAAGACAGATGACGGAAGATAGATGACAGAAGACAGATGACGGAAGACAGATGACAGAAGACAGATGACGGAAGACAGATGACAGAAGACAGATGATAGAAGACGGAAGTCATAAAACAAATGACAGCGGACAGAAAACATTTGACAGATCTCAAGTTAGCCCAGCCGCTGGCCGCCGAAGAAACGAGTTTGATTGAATAAGAAAATTTGCTCTGAATATCTTCGCACAGTGTAGGGCCGGCCACCGTGGCTGCCGATAAAGGTCGGCGCGGTGGCCGACTCTTCTTGCTTGATGTGGTTTCATGCGAGTATATTGAAGATTTTCTCTATCTTTCGGTGTATATTTTCTGATCTCTGTTTTCTGTCTTCTGCCTTCTGCCTTCTGACCGCAACAGGAGAATTGATTTGCGTGATATAAATGCACTGGTGCTGACCGGTTATGGATTGAACTGTGATCATGAGACGGCTTATGCCTTAAAGCTGGCCGGTGCCGATGCTGTGCGAATTCATATCAATTCCCTTATAGACGGTTCGGCCAGCCTTGAAGATTTTCAGATGCTTGTGTTTATTGGGGGATTCAGCTGGGGTGACGACCATGGTGCCGGAGTGATTCAAGCCATCCGATTAAAGACCAACATCGGCGGTCAGATTATCAAATTTGTTGAAAAAGGCAATCTTGTTCTGGGGATTTGTAACGGCTTCCAAACTTTGGTCAACCTGGGTCTGCTGCCGGGCTTGGAGCATAACTATCAAAGACGATCGGTTGCTCTGACGTTTAATGACTGCGGAAATTTCAGAGACCAATGGGTGACCCTTAAAGTCAATGCGGCATCTCCCTGCATTTTTACCCGCGGAGTTGACTTGGCGGAACTCCCCATACGCCATGGTGAGGGGAAATTTTTTACAGACGAAACCACGCTAGCCAATCTTTGGGAAAATAACCTGGTGGTCATTCAATATGCCCTGCCGGATGGTGAACTCGCTCAAGGGCGCTTTCCTTTCAACCCCAATGGCTCGATAGGTGATATTGCCGGTATTTGTGATCCAACCGGGCGGATATTCGGCCTGATGCCGCATCCGGAAGGTTATAATCACTGGACCAATCATCCTGATTGGACCCGCCGCAAAGAAACTGCCAAACGCCGTGACGTCGCTCCGCATACCGCTCTGCCCGTTGGCATTCAACTTCTGAAAAATGCTGTTGAGTTCCTCCGTAAATGATTGAATATTGTCGATTGAAGATTGAATATTTAAGGTCCGCCTTCGGCGGATCAATTATAAAAAAACCATCAACGTACCCCTCACGGCGAGTCGCGGGGTAGCATCTAATGCGAAAGAAATTTTATCTCAGCAAGCTGCGGGGAACTAGACCCTAATAGAGATTAAATTGACGGAGCGAAGCGACATCCACAAATATTCAATCGTCAATATTCAATAGTCATTCCCGGTCAGGGTTTTTTTGATCCAAAAAAAACGCCAATCCCGATACAATCAGAATTGGCGTTTCTTTTCTGCGCCATATTTCTATTCTAATTTAAACGGAGTAATAATTTTGGTTCCCGGCTCAATCGCCCTGAGGGAGTCAGTGATCATCACCGTAGCGGTTGTTTTTTCAATGTGAAGCACGAGCAATTCACCTAAAAGGACCGGAGTCAGAGTGGTTTTACTTTTGTCCTTGGGATTGATACGAAATTTCTCCTGTTTATAAATCCAGTACAACTGGCCGGGTCTGACCCCTTCCTGCTCGCCTTTGTCGATAAATGCAATGGCGCTCTCACTGAACATGCTCTGGTGCTCTTCAGACTCGATAATATAACCCTTTAACCCTTCCGGACTTGGCTGCATTCCAATCCGCGGCAGGCGCCGATAGTACGGCATCAGCAGGTCGCCGACTTTGATGGGCCGGTAAGTGGCAACAATTCTTCCCAGGACGAAATCGGGCCGCACAATGGTAATCTCCACAGCACCTGCTAGATAGTGCTGGAAGCCTATCAGTTCATTGGTGTCCTTGGCCTTTATCGGTTTTAATGTCCGGTAGATGGTATATATATGACCTTTTGCGAGTGTAAGATTATCTGCCGGTCGGATGTATACCAGATCCCCCGTGCTGATCATCACTTTTTGCCCTTCGACTTTAAAGATGCTACCCTGGGATCGAACGGGATCTTTACGAATGAAGCCCACCCGATCCATGGCAGCGAATTGGAAATCCAGCATGTTCGTCAACTCGGGCTTATCAGCAACAGTCTTGTCTTTAGTAGGTCCTTGTTCGCCAATGCCTTGAGCGCTGCGACGGCGATACAGACGGATGCGTTGTCCCGGATAAATGCGGTGGGGATTTGCGATTTGACTGTTTTCTTGCCACATTTCGGGCCATTGCCAGGGAGTATCGGAAAACCTTTGCGAAAGATCCCAGAGGGTATCGCCCTTTTGGATGGTATAGTAGAACCCGGTTTCGTATTTAACGGTTGGTTGATCCTGGGCTGCCGGCTGGGATCCAAGAAAGGCCGGGATTAGCAGAAAGATGAAAAAGATCAGAATGGATAAAATGCGTATTTTTATGTTCATCAGATACTCCGGTTCTTTTGTTGCAGTTAATGACAATGAAACAATTGGTTTTTTATCTAATAAGATTACTTGATTGTCACTGAATTGTCAAATTTTTCGACCATCCATAAAATCACATAAATATCCGATCAGTTAAGGGTACTAAGCCTAAAAAAAGCCCTTACGGTGTACGAACGTACCATAAGGGCTTTTTCCATTAAACGTCTATGGACAGGGTGATTACATCATTCCACCCATTCCGCCCATTCCGCCCATTCCGCCGCCCATTCCGGGAGCACCGCCGGGCATTGCATCCTGTTTTTCTTCCGGTTTTTCCGTCACCATGGCCTGGGTGGTCAGCATCAATGATGCCACACTGGCTGCATTTTGCAGGGCCAGACGGACCACTTTGGTGGGATCCAGGACACCGGCTTTTAAAAGATCTTCATAGACATCTGTGGCGGCATTATAGCCGTATGAGCCTTTTTCATTTTTAACTTTGTCGATGACAACAGATCCCTCTAAACCGGCATTGTTGGCGATCTGGCGCAGCGGTTCTTCGATGGCACGCATAACGACCTTAACACCCAGTTTCTGATCCGCCTTGATTCTCATTTTGCTAAGGGCATCCAGACAACGCACCAGGGCCACACCGCCGCCGGGTACAATTCCTTCTTCAACAGCCGCTCGGGTTGCGTTCAAGGCATCTTCCACCCGCGCCTTCTTCTCCTTCATTTCGGTCTCGGTGGCTGCGCCAACATTGATGACCGCGACGCCGCCGATCAGTTTGGCGAGTCGCTCCTGCAATTTTTCACGATCATAATCGGAGGTCGTCTCATCGATCTGGGCTCGAATTTGTTTTACCCGGCCTTCAAGGGCTGAGCGTGATCCGGCGCCATCGATGACGGTGGTGTTGTCCTTGTCGATACTGATGCGTTTGGCTTTTCCCAGATCCTGAACCGTCAAGTTTTCCAGCTTGATGCCAAGGTCTTCAGAAACCACCTGACCACCGGTCAATATGGCGATATCTTCCAGCATGGCTTTTCTGCGATCGCCGAAACCGGGGGCTTTTACGGCGGCTACGTTCAGGGTGCCTCTGAGCTTGTTGACCACCAGGGTCGCCAGGGCTTCTCCGTCGACATCTTCAGCGATGATCATTAGAGGTTTGCCCATTTTGGCGACTTGCTCGAGGATCGGGAGCAGATCTTTCATATTACTGATTTTTTTCTCGTTGATCAGAATGTAGGGATCATCCAGGGAAGCCACCATTTTTTCCGGATCGGTTACAAAATATGGCGAGAGATAGCCGCGGTCAAACTGCATGCCTTCCACAACCTCGAGGGTCGTGTCCATGCTTTTGGCCTCTTCCACGGTGATGACGCCCTCTTTACCGACTTTGTTCATGGCTTCGGCGATAATATTTCCGATGGTCGTATCATTGTTGGCGGAAATAGTGCCGACCTGAGCGATTTCACGCTGATCCTTGGTGGCTTTGCTCATGCCTTGAAGTTCTTTTACTACTACCTCGACCGCTGCATCAACGCCGCGCTTGATTGCCATGGGATTGTTGCCGGCTGCAACCAGCTTCTGTCCTTCTTCATATATTGAACGTGCCAGAATGGTGGCTGTGGTGGTACCGTCACCGGCCATGTCGCTTGTTTTGCTGGCGACTTCCTTGACCATCTGGGCACCCATATTTTCGAACTTATCTTCCAGTTCAATTTCTTTTGCTACCGTGACACCGTCTTTGGTGACCGTCGGAGAGCCCCAGGATTTATCCAGAACGACGTTTCTTCCCTTAGGACCTAAAGTTACCACAACCGCATCAGCAAGAGTTCTAACACCGTTCAGCATCGCTTCACGGGCTTTCATGTCATATTTAATCAGTTTAGCCATCTTGATATATCCTCCCTAAAATTTTTTTTATTTAGTCAACTATGCCAAGCACGTCGTCTTCGCGCATGATCAGATATTCTTCACCACTGATTTTTACCTCAGTGCCGGAGTATTTACCAAAAAGAATTCGATCCCCTTTTTTGACCTCGAGCGCGATCCTTTTTCCGTCTTCACCGATCTTGCCGTTACCGACAGCCGTAACTTTTCCCTCAGCAGGTTTTTCCTTTGCCGTGTCCGGAATGATAATGCCGCCTTTGGTGGTCGTCTCTTCTTCAACGCGTTGGACTAAAATTCGATCCTGTAATGGTCTCAATTTCATGGTTTAAAATCTCCTTTTACATTAGCAAAATTTTTTTCTATAACTGTAGCACTTCATTTTTAAATCCCATTAAGTATGACCTGCCGCTTCAAAAAGCGGTATTTGTTTCCACCCCCCCTCGATTTAGCCTAATTTTAAAATTATGATTATTATATTAAAATGTTAGGTAAGTTTTTTTTCGTAGGAATAGGTTGTTTGAAAAATAATCATACTTTCTTGATTGTAAAGAGATTAAGAGTGGAATTTTAAAAAAAAATTGCAAAAGTTCAGCCACTAAGCACGAAGGCATAAAAAAGGAATGTGAAGTTTAAACTTTTGTCATAAAGAAAGGAATCTATTATTTTCTATAACGGAATGATCAGGTGGATTTATCGGTGGACTGTTTTTTGTTGCCCGAGTCGGTGTCGGCTGATTTTTTCTCGACCGATTTGCTCTCTTCAGTCTTTTTTTGAGAAGACTTAGCGGATTTTTTGGACTTGTCGGCATAGTCGGTTACATACCAGCCGGTGCCTTTTAGGTGAAAGGTGCTCTGGGACATGAGTTTGTGGAGTTTGCCCGAGCAGTGTTTGCATTTGGCAAGAGGTTTGTCTGAAAATTTTTGCAGCGCTTCTTCAATGCTACCACATTTGGTGCATTCATATTCGTAGATCGGCATCCTGAAAATCTCCATTGTGCAACATCATAATCATCATCTCAAAAGAGAAATAGTTTCTTAAAACATTATCATCGAATTTTTATCATCATATGTTTTGGGCCTTTCCTTTGGACCCTGATCCTACTTTGGCTGATTAATATATAGTCAGTACCGTCGAATTGTCAAGATTCAATTTTGATCCATTCAATTTTGATCCATTCAATTTTTATCAGGGATCGCGCAAATCCTCATACGGTACGCGCCAATCGTTGTAAAACTCCAAGACCTTCAATAGACCTTCAATTTGGATGGGGTGCAAAATATCATGGGTTCTGCGGTGGACACGCTGTTCCTCTGCCATACGTTCTTCATTAGAGGCATCAAAGCTTTGAATAAATTTGCTGAACCGTACGATGTGAATTAATTCGTGGGTGATGATGTAAAGAGAAAAAGGATACAGCTCAATACCTGGTGTGCCATCCAAAGTTGACCGGATTGTGTGATCCTGCAGGCAGATTTTATAAAAATCATAGGTTGCCGAACCCAATGAAGTGTTCCGGCGCTGACCCTTGTAACGAATGATTTGCGCAAATGGGCCGTCTATGATTTCCTCATTGATCAGTTCTGCAAGAGTCCTGACATCATATCGCGGGCCGAGCCATTGGCTGGCAGACATTTTATAATGATTGCTGACCAGCTCTTCAGCCATGGCCACGGCGTTGTTGACGATTACAAGTTGCCTGGTGCTGAAAGTCTTGCGTTTTTGCATTATAATCTGATTGAATAGTTAGTAAAAAATCCCTTTGGAAGTCGGAATAAGAATGAGATCAAAATTAATGTCTATTTGAGATTGGCTTTTCACCACCCTCGGATATATACCTATAAACCAGAATAATATCAAGTCTGAGGATAATGCCCCCTTCATTTAGAATTTTACATGAAGGCTAAACTTTTAGATTGAAGATGTTTCCTCCCGGGGTAAAAGGTCGGCAATGCCTGTACCCGTGGGGCTCTGGATGTATAATCGTTTAAATCGTTTACCATCGAATGCTATCTAGTTTCCATCCATAAATGGTCTTTTTGCCCAATCTCGGCGTCAATCGGCGCGTTTGTTTGTGCGACGTAGCCAGCTACGTCTCCGCACAAACTTGGACAAAAATCCGCATTTCTGGATTGGAAACACCATCAAGTGCCCAAACTGTTAACCGATTTGTGGACGGGCACTATCTAACTCCGTTCTCAAAAAAAGGTGTAGACATAAACCAATCAGTTGTGTTAAATAAATCGTTTACAAATTGCAATAAAATTAATGGACACAATAGTTAAAAAGGGAGGTGATGAATTGGGTAGTGTTGTAAAAAAGCGCAGAAAGAAAATGCGAAAGCACAAGCATAGAAAATTATTAGCCAAAACGCGTCATCAGAGAAGGAAAGGTAAATAATGATACCGGTAATCTTTTCTGGATATAAATAAAAGCACCGGGCATGTAAAATGCTTCGGTGCTTTTTTGTTGGCTTAACAAACCCATTTTATTCCGATCCGGCGGAATTGAAATTCAGAGACATCCAGTAGCTATTCCGTGTATTCTTTGAGATACTTCAAAAATTCCGATTCGGTTGAAAGTATCAGAGTATTTTTTTCGTCAAGAGATTGGTCGTAAATTTCAAGCGTCTGCACAAACGAATAAAAATCAGGATCAATGCCATAGGCCTGGGCATAAATGATGGTCGCTTGGGCATCGGATTTACCCTTGATTTCCTGAGCCGTGCGGTAGGCCTCCGATGTTATTTCCTGCAAGTCCCTTTCTCTTTCACCCAATATTTTCTGGGCCTCGCCTTTTCCCTCGGAGCGATATTTTTCGGCGATTTGCTTGCGCTCCGCAATCATTCGGCCATAGACGGATTTTCTGACCTGCTCGACATAATTTATCCGTTTTATTTTTACATCAACCAGCTCGATGCCGAACTGAGCCAGTTTGGGCTGGGCCTGCTTCAGGATTCCCTGGGTGATTTTTTCACGGCCGACGGTAACCGCATAAGAAGTTCTGATGCGGTCCTCAATTTCGACGTCAGAGGTATCGAGCAAACGGGAGGATTTGCGAACGGCCTCGATCAATGAGTGCGAGGTAATAAAATTCCTCACGGCCGGGTCGATAATATCGTTGAGTTTGCCGATAGCGCTAAACTGGTTGTTGACGGTCTGGAAAAATTTTATGGGGTCTGTAATTTTCCAGCGGGCAAAGGTATCGACCCAGATAAACGTTTTATCCAGGGTGGGAATCTGACCCGGATCACCGTCCCAGTCCAGCAGGTTTTTAGCAAAATAATTGGCACGCTGGATGAAAGGTACTTTAAATCTAAGTCCCGGATCTGTTTTCGGTGTTCCAACGATTCTGCCGAATTGTGTAATGATGACCTGTTCGGTTTCGTCGACGGTGTAGGCTGCGTTGTAAACGAGCATAGCTGCCGCCGCAACTACGATAGCAATAAAAATTCCTTTGTTTTTCATTTTTCAGCACCAATTTGTTTTCCGATATTCAGTAAGGGCAGAAAATTTTTCTGATCTGCATCGATGATATACTTGGCACCCAGCTTCGGGAAAAGTTTTCCCATGGTCTCGAGGTACATTCGCCGTTTGGTGACATCTTTGGCCTTGACATATTCCTGGTAAATCGAGGTAAACCTGGCGGCGTCACCCTTGGCCCGATTGACGCGATTCAAGGCATAGCCCTCCGCTGTTTTGATGGTGCGGTCCGCTTCACCACGCGCGCGCGGAATGGACTTATTGTACTCTTCTTTGGCCTGATAGATCAGTTGTTCTTTTTCCTGAGTCGCCTGGTTGACCTCGTTAAAAGAAGGCTGCACGGGGCCGGGAACATTGGTCCTTTTCATTTCGATGGTGACGATATGGATACCGGTTTCCGCCTGGTCCAGTTCTTTTTGCAGCAGTCCGCGGGCCTCCACTGCAATTTCATCCCGTTTGCTGATGACCTCGTTGATACTTCGGTCCCCCACCACCAGTCGCATCGAGGCTTCTGACATATCGGTGAGGATTCTGCGGACGTCGCGTACCTTAAATAGATAATTGTACGGATCTTTCACCCGGTACTGGACAATCCAAGGTACCAGGGCGACATTCAGATCTCCGGTAAGCATCAGGGCAACGTTAATATTTTCAGTTCCGGCTTTAAAGCGCGATCTGCTGTCGGTGGTGGCCGAAGCGAACCCGAATTCTTCGGTCCTGATCTGTTTAACATTGACCTTGGTGACCTTTTCGAGGCCAATTGGCAACTTAAAGTTAAGTCCCGGCTGGGCGGTACGGACATATCTGCCGAAAAGCTGGACGATACCGACTTCATCCTGCTTGACCGTAAAGAAAGTGCTTGAAGCAACCATGATGACAACTATCACCAAAATTACTATCGGGCCGCCGGGCAGCTTGAATTTCTTGAATTTATCCAGGATTTCGTCCATCTGGGGTGGCGCGCCGCCGCCGATACCACCGCCCCTGCCTTGTTGCTGCTGTTTCAGCTTATCCCAATCCCAACTCATAGTTTGATTCCCGTAAAAATGGTTAATGACAGCGGATTCAAGACAATTTGTTCCTGAATCGCTTATATCTATTTAGCGCAGCCGGATGAGAATGTTCGCGGCCGCGAAGAAAAAGATGATGATACATATTCAGATATGTAACAATAAGTTGCTCGGCCATTCAAGTCAAGTAAAAAGCATCTAGGCTAAGGGCTCACTCAAAAATAACTTCACATTTTGGACGTCGATCCATCCCGTCCGGCTGCGTTGCGGAAGCTCGAAATATGCTTGATATTCCTGTGCTTCCGCGTCTTGCCGGCCGGGCGCCTCAGCGTCCAAAATTGTGAATTTATTTCTTCGTGAACCCTTAGTTTTACTTGACATGATGGGGATCGGTTGGCAAGTTACTTACAGACATGAAAACAAAAAAAACTAAAGCAAAATTTGTCCATATCGGCAGTATCATTGACGAAGTATTGAAAACCTATCGTCGTGAACCCGACGGCGAATTGATACGAGTGTGGAATGTTTGGGACAGCATTGTCGGTGAAGTTATTTCTAAAAATGCCAAACCTGCCGCCTTTAAAGGCCGGATTCTGCTGGTATATGTGACGAGTTCAACATGGGTTCATCAGCTTCAGTTTTTAAAAGAGGAAATGATCGCCAGACTGAACGAGGCCTTGGGAAAAGCGCTCATCGATGATTTGAAATTTAAAATTGGGCCGGTCTAGAGAATGACGATCGACGAGTGACGAATGACGAATTAAGGAATTCTCTCTATTTTATTCTAACATCGAAAGCCTGGTCCTCCCTCTCTCCGAGCTATAGGCTCTACGAGCTGGAAGCCGGGCTGTAGGCCCTACGGGCCGGAAGCTGGGCCAGGATTCTTTACTTTTATGAACGCCTGTACCACCGATACATTTTTCAATGGAAAAATCCGAATAACCCAAGATCGGACAGGGTATCGTTTTTCCATAGATGCTGTTCTGCTGGCCTATTTTGCCGATCCGCGGTCCGGGGAAAAAGTACTCGATTTGGGGACCGGCTGCGGGATCATCCCACTCATCATGGCTCATCGGTTGCCGGATATTACAATTTATGGGGTCGAAGTGCAGACGGAGCTATCCGAGCTGGCTGTCTCCAACGTGCGGGAAAACCAGTTGGAAGATCGTATAACTGTTCTCTCCACCGATATGAAATTGATAGGTCCCTCTATGACCGCCGGCCCGGTGGATTTGGTGGTTTGCAATCCACCCTTTCGCAAGCAAGGATCCGGCAGAATCAATCCGGACGCGCAACGTGCAGTTGCCCGCCATGAAATCACAGTCACACTAGGCGATATCATTCAAACATCGCAGCGAATGTTGCGTACGGCAGGACGGTTGGTTTTGATATATACAGCCGGGCGTTTGACCGATATTCTGTGCCGGATGCGAACCGATGGCATTGAGCCTAAATTCCTTCGTATGATCCATTCCAGGCAGGACTCAGAGGCTGCCTTAATTCTTATCGAAGGTGTAAAAGGCGGGCGTCCGGATCTCAAAATTGCCCCCCCCTTGATCATATACGATAAAAGAAATCATTACACAGATGAGGTCGAGTCGATGTTCAGGCCGTGAAAGGCCGCAGCACACGGACCAGAGGACAGAAGACAGAGGACAGAAGACAGAGGGCAGAGGGCAGAGGGCAGAGGGCAGAGGGCAGAAAACAGAGGACAGAAGACAGACAGGGTTGCGTCATTTTAATAGGTAATTGCTTGGGGAAAATAAAGTTACTTGCTTAATGAAAATCATGATAATTCTAAGCACCAAACCACAAATCCCAAAAAAATACGAATGAACGAAATTCAAAATTCAAAACAGATCAAATAACCGTGAGACATCGGATTTGTGATCGAAATGTGTTGGTCATTGGAACTTGGAATTTTAATATTGTTTGGCATTTGAGTATTGTGATTTGGGATTTTAGTGCCGTATCCGGGAAATCAAAGCGCCTCATTCTGAATCAGTTAGAGTTGGTATTAAGGTTTCATTGAGAAATTTTTCCCATTGCAATTCTGCCTTACAAATCTTAGAATGTTCTGTCTGGCAGACGGCTATTGTGCCGATGATCGTTGACAGGCTCAAACAAAAAGTATATTGAGATCTACCCATGTATGCCTGGGTTAAGCGGTTCATCGTTTAAGGTTCTGGTTTAAATAGTCATAATTAACTGATGTTACTGAGACTACGTATTAAGGGAGACGGCAAGGCTGTTTCACCCAGTGGGTGAAATAAATCAATTGATGATGCCATGCTCCACCCTTAGCAATTTCGACATGTTTTAGGCCTTGAACCCGGAACCATGAACCTGGAACTGTATGGATCCGGAGAGGTGGCCGAGCGGCTGAAGGCCCTGCTCTCGAAAAGCAGTATCCTGTCAAAAACGGGATCGTGGGTTCGAATCCCACCCTCTCCGCCAGGTGGTCCCTATGTCCTATCTCGTCCTTGCACGTAAGTATCGTCCGCAAACCTTTGAACAGGTTGTCGCCCAGGCTCATATCACGCGAACTTTAACCAATGCGATTTCCTCGGGTCGAGTCGCCCATGCAATCCTGTTCTCCGGTCCGCGTGGCACCGGCAAAACGACGGTTGCCCGAATACTGGCAAAAGCAATGAATTGCAAGGATGGTCCCACACCAGTTCCGTGTAACGGCTGTAATTCCTGCACCGAGATCACCGCTGGCAAGGCGGTTGACGTCTTTGAAATTGATGGGGCATCCAACAACAGCGTCGATCAGGTCCGAGAATTGCGGGAAAATATCAAATATATGCCCGCCCACAGTCCGAATAAAATTTACATTATTGATGAAGTTCACATGCTCAGTACGGCTGCATTTAATGCCCTTTTAAAAACACTCGAAGAACCGCCTTCTCATGTGATGTTCATGTTTGCCACGACCGAACCGCACAAGATACCGATAACCATTCTTTCCCGATGTCAACGGCATGATTTCAGACGCATGGATTTGAATTCGATCTCAACCCACATGGCTTCGCTTTGTCGTCAGGAAGGCTTTGAGATCGCTGAGGAAAGCCTCTCACTCATTGCCCGGGAAGCAGGCGGCAGTATGCGGGATGGGCTAAGTTTGCTTGATCAGGTCATGACGTGTGTCCAGGGGCCGATAACCCATGAGCAGGTGCTGGATATTTTGGGAATTATTGACAGGAAATTTATTTTCGATCTTTCCGAATCAATTTTAAAGGCTGACATCCCCGCGATACTGGATCTTTTGGACGATATTTATGATCACGGCCACGACATGAAAAAGTTTTACGCGGATTTACTGGAACATTTCAGGAATCTGCTGGTCGCCGCCATGGGTAAAAAAGTCAGCAAACTTGTTGATCTTCCATCCGGAGAAGTCGATCAATTAGTGGCGCAGGCTAAAACGATATCTACCGAGGTGTTGAACCATATTTTCGATCTGCTTTTTAAGGAAGAGCCCTCCATAAGGCTTTCTGTCCAGCCCAAACTAGCCCTGGAGATGGTCCTGATCAGAATCCTGCAGTCAAAGCCTGCCTTGCCCATAGACGTTCTGATCGACAAACTCGATATGCTCAGAGAGGAGATGTTCGCTTACAGCCAACCACAAGAATTTGCCGGCCGGCCCCCCAATTCAGCGATCAACGCACAGGATACTTCTCCTGGATCTCAAGGTAAGTCCTCTTCGGGTTCCTCAAAAGGCGGGGCAAAAAGATCCGGGGTCAAAACTGATGAAGCTTCCGCAACGCCTAGTTCTGCTGAAAACTCGGATGAGACCTGGAAACGGATCACCAAAACGATTTCAAACAAAAATCCATCTCTGGCCGCTAATCTGGCAAAGTGCAAATTAAAAAAAAGTGAGGGCCATCGTCTGGAAATCGAGGTGCCTGGTAACGGATTCACTTTGAAAATGATCCAGCGTGAAAAAAATATGGTAGTGATACAGCAGGTCTGTGCAGACATTTTGGGCGGCCGAAAAGATATTCGATTGACACCCGGAACGAGACTGGATGATAACTATCAAAAAAAAAAGATACACGAGAATGAACTGAAAAAAAAGGCGCTCAGCCATCCGCTGGTGGCGGATGCAGTTGAAATTTTCGACGGTAAGCTGATTGACGTGAAGATAATTTAGGTCTCCAGTCCATTTTTTCTGACAACATGTTGTGAGGAACCTAAGGTTTCAGTAAATCACAACTATCATTGATTGAAGATTGTCGATTGAATATTGAATATTTAAGGTCCGCCTCTCTCCGAGCTGTAGGCTCTACGAGCCGGAAGCCGTCGGGATCATTATGAAAAAAATCATAAAAAAGGCAGAGCGAAGCGACATCCATAAATCTTCAATCTTCAATATTAAATTCGCTTAGGACCTTAGCGAGTTTTTCTGACTGTAGACAAAATGACTCAATCATTGTCTTTTATTTAAGGAGGTACGTTTATGAAAGGTATGGGAAACATGATGAAGCAGGCCCAGAAGCTTCAATCAAAAATGTTGAAGATGCAGGAAGAGCTGGCTGAAAAGACAGTTGAATCCAGTTCCGGCGGCGGTATGGTAACAGTCGTCGCCAACGGCCGGCAGCAGGTTGTATCGATTCATATTGAAAAAGAGGTCGTCGACCCGGACGATGTCGAGATGCTTCAAGACCTTGTTTTGGCCGCAGTAAACGATTCGCTGGCAAAGGCCCAGGAAATGGTCAGCGCCGAAATGAGCAAACTGACCGGTGGACTGAATATACCGGGATTGATGTGACTCGGGTTGCGGGTCACGGGTCAAGGGTTGCGGGTTACGGGCAAAATGGGCATATAGCATAGGGCATAGCGCATATGTAAAAAGTCGGAATGCGGCCTCCGGCCCGGAGGGGCCATAGGGGCCTACGCCCCGGAGGGAAGTTGGAAAAAAAGACTTCGGATTGCAGATTTGAGAAAAAGAAAAAGTTCCGAATTCAACCTTCCCACTTCTGAATTCTAACATCTGTCCTCTGACCTCTGTTTTCTGTCCTCTGATAAAAAGGGCACGGCTTACTGATTTCAGCAGATTGACTTTAGTTAGTTTCCATCCATAAATGGTCTTTTTGCCCAATCTCGGCGTCAATCGGCGCGTTTGTTTGTGCGACGTAGCCAGCTACGTCTCCGCACAAACGCTGAGTGCCCAAACTGATTTTAACTGATTTATGGACGGGCACTAGTTAAATAAGCCGACCGCGGTGTAACAAAATTATCTAACTTTTAGGCATTTTCCTATGAGCTATTATCCAGCTTCGATCCAACATTTGATAAAAAATATTGCCAGGCTTCCGGGCATCGGTGAAAAAACAGCCGAACGTCTGGCCATGCACATGCTGCGGGCACCACGTCATGAAGCCGAACAACTGGCGCAAAGCATTTTGAATATCAAGGATAAAGTGAGATTTTGCACCAGGTGCTTCGCCCTGAGCGACGGTGATTTATGCAAGCTATGCAGTGATCCCGCCAGAGATGCGTCTGTTTTATGTGTGGTCGAGCAGCCGGCGGATATGGTGGCCATTGAAAAATCCGGTGCTTTTCTTGGGATGTATCACATACTATCGGGCGCACTTTCACCCATGAACGGGATTGGTCCCGAGAATATCCGAATTGGTGAATTGATTGGCAGGATTCGGAAAGATCAGGTGAAAGAGGTTGTGCTGGCAACGAGCACCACTGTTGAAGGTGAGGCTACTGCTTCTTATATTGCCCAGATTCTGGAGAAGTATCAAATTAAAGTGACCCGGATAGCATCGGGGGTCCCCATGGGGGGTGATCTTAAGTATGTGGACCAGGTTACGCTGAAAAAAGCCATGGATACCCGTCATGCCCTCTGATTG
>CALZJV010000194.1 GCA_945787595.1 uncultured Desulfobacterales bacterium
CATAATATAGACGTTTTTAAGGCTATACATCAATTGTTATATTGCTTCTATGCGGCAACGGGTCTTATATTCTCAAAAACAGCTTAATTTAGCTGGCTGATCTCCCAATTGTTTTGAAGGTTTAACCAGAATTGAGGACTTCCTCACAAAGCCTTGGAAAGTTTCATTGTCATTTCGGCACTAATGCCTCTTTTTCCCCGACATACTTCATTAATTGTTTTGGGTAACACTCCTATATGTTTTGCCAGGCCTGATTGAGTAAGCCCTATCTCATCCAACTCATCCTGCAGCACTTCGCCAGGATGTATTGGCGTAAAATGCAATTTATTCATTTCATGTCTCCTTATCTTTTAATGATAGTCGGTAATTTCGACATCCAATGCATTTTCATTTTCCCACTTAAAACAAATACGGTATTGGTCATTTATTCTAATGATAGACTGACCTTTTCTATCGCCTTTCAATTTTTCGAAACGATTTCCCCGGATTTCTTGTAAATCTTGCATGGAAGTCACAGCTCCTAAACGAGCTAATTTGATCTGTGCTCTGCGGTGTAATTCTTTTGGCAGAATTTTCAAAGCCAAATTCCTGTATCAGATTCATGCTGCATCATCAGTGTTTGTTGCAAACATTCATGTAAAAAGCAGGACCTCATTTTACAAAAGCTTAATTTTTGATATTCAAGATACAACTTAAAAGGCAATATTCCGCTTAAAGGTACATCGCTGATAGCTCCGGTTTCGGACAGATGATTTCGTTTCCCAATGAAGCTCACCGCAGCAGAGCTGCGAGGGATCAAAGGGGTTTAAAAGTCATTTTGTATTGGAAGGGGGCACGTCGTTTGCCCTCCCAAACTAATCCCTTCCTCGTTTTTCACCCCGCAGCAAAGCAGCGGGGAATTTTTGTGATTAAATCCGGCTACTATGAATAAATCAAAGGAAAAATTTGAAATAAGGCCTCCCCTTTGCCATACGTAAAAGCAGTATGCCCAACTCCATTGCATGAAAATCCCCCCACATACAGGATTCTCCACATGGCACTTTCTTCCCGGGAGGAATATAATCCCAACCATTGGGGCGGTGATATACAGCGTGCAAAATTAAACCTTGATGATTCGGATCTGTTGACAGAGATTAAGCAGTTTCCCAGCCGAATCAGTCCCTGAGCTGCAATTGCAGCGGCCGAGCTATCCACCGGTTCATGTTCATTAAAGGGATCAGCCGGATTATCAAGGTAATTGCCTAATCTTACAAGACCCGGTGCGCCCGTGTCCCAGTAAGGAATACCGTCCACAGGTGTGTTTTTAAGATAAAAATCTGCAACCGCTTCAGTAACTTCCATAAATCTTTTAATCACCGCAGCCTTTCCGTCATAGATTTCATTTGCAATCCCCTGAAATTCGTTTTCCTCAAGCGTTTCAATATATTCCAATAGTTCCGGATAACCTAAAAGTATCCATGCTAGCCCACGGGTCCAGGTTGAAAAGGGTGAATATCCCTGCTGGGTGCTGGGGCAGCGATATTGGCCACTTTTTATGTTAAAGATCGATTCGTGAACTACACGTCCTCGCAGGTCATAAGCATCTCTGCCATGGCCAAAATATACGTTATATCTAGCCGTTGTTTCCGCATGTTGCAGCCCTCTTTCAAATAGATTGATTTTGCTATCCTGCTCGCCCATAAGAACCTGTCCAAGTTGATGGCTTATTGCCAGAGATCTTATGGACCGAATGGTGTCTGAGAAAAGAGAATGGGGTCCGTTAAAAGAATAGATGTACCCCAACCCTTCAGGAAGCTGCGTCCAACGGGCTGCCTGAACAGCGCCCGAAATTTTCAGGGCCATTTCATAATAGCTTTTCTCCATTTCATTTTCCTGAATTTGATCTTCCAGCATCAGTCGCAAAAGATTCCCGTAAGTGCTGATATTGTTAAAACCGTGATCATGCACACCCGTATGACTGACATGAGGGCCCATATGCTTGAACGTGTTTTCCCTACCGTATTCAAGAAAGCGTTTTTCCCCGGTTGCATCATGCTGTAAAATGGCACATCCGAACTGAAATCCCTGGGTCCATTCGGTCCATCCTCTTGAGGTATATTTTCCGTTTATCGTAAAAACAGGGGTGCCTTGTTCAGGGTTCCATTTTTTCTTTATCAGCCGGATCTTCTGGCCCGCATATTCAAAGAGATTTTCTAGTTTAGGGACAAGTGTTTGAGGCGTAATTTCAAAATTGATTTTAATCATGCCTGTTCCCCTGGATTATAACCGCCGGAGATTAAGCCGGCCATTCATTAATAATCGAACCTGTCGAATAAGGAAGATACCGGTTTATATCCTATTCATCCGCAGAGGGTCAAACCCAATGTTATAATTACGCTTTAAAGGTTGCTTAAATGACCGGAAAAATGTATTTGGAACATGAAACCCGCTCTTATTCTTATGTCTGATTTGTCTAAAGCCTTTTGTTAACATACAAATAAACGTTTTATTTCATGGATAGAAATATTTAGACAAATAAGGAGACCTTACGATGCAAACGTACCGTGTTGATCATTTACATCTCATTAGCCCCAACATCGAAGAAACCAAAGACTGGTATTGCAGTGTTTTCGGCGGAAAGGTAACCTTTGAAGGAAATTTTAAGGGAAATAAGGTTTATTACGTTGAAGTGAATGGATTTAATATTATTCTCATAGAAAAAATGCCCGATGAAAAGCCGCTGGCAGCGACTATCCAAACTAGAGAAGGTCTGGATCATTTCGGATTTGCCATTGATGATATGGATGTCGTTGCCGAAGAACTCAAAAGTAAAGGGGTAAAGTTCGTGGTTGAACCGATGCAAGTGAGACCGGGTTTGCGAATTGCTTATGTGGAGGCACCTGATAAAGTACGCATTGAGCTGAGCGAACGGAAATAAATCCACTAAAGTATCGCAACAACCAATTTGTTTTTTAGGATTGATGCTTTCTGATCCCAAGTCGATCAGCACTCGAATCCAAGGAGAGACAGTCATGAATGTACTTATATTGGGTGGAACCGGAGTCATCAGCCGGGCAATCGTTAACCTTCTGCTCGAAAAAGAGCACACAGTAACTGTTTTCAACAGGGGGAATCGACGATGCACGGTCAACGGTTGCGGCGTTCAAAGACAACACAGATCAAATCGTTATCTGTTCGAGTGTTGCGGCCTATCGACGACCCTATAATAGTGTGCCAACGGTGGAATCCGCGGAATCCCTCTGCGATGACCCCACATTTACCTATGCCTTTGACAAGGCACAGGTTGAAAGGTATCTCGAAGAAGAGGTTCGTTCGCAACAACTCCCGATCACGATCATCCGCCCCTCGCTTACTTACGGACCAGGTGCGGCCAACATTGGAGTTTTACGACAGAATTTCGGGATTGTCGACCGAATAAGAAAACAAAAACCTCTGGTAATGTTCGGGGATGGTAGCACACCTTGGAGTTTTACTTTCGCCTCGGATCTTGCCAAAGCATTTGTCGGGGTGCTCGGCAATTCACAATCTCATGGCCAGGCCTATCATGCCTGCAGTGAGCAGAGATGTCGCTGGGAAGACCTATACCTGGAATTTGGCAAAGTTGTGGGCATGGAACCGCGTATCGTTCACATCCCTTCTGAACTGCTCTGCCTAGCAAACCCCGATTTGTTTAGCCATCTCTATTTTGAAAAAACCTTCTCCGGTCTGTTCGACAATTTAAAAATTAGAGGTGTGGTCCCAGATTTTAGATGCGACATGTCGTTGCATGACGGGATAAAAATGATGGTTGATTGGTTTGAACAGCAAGCAAATCAGGTCGATGCTGAAAAGGATGCCATGGAAGACCGTCTGGTTGAACTTCACGCTGGGTGGAAAAGCCAGATGCAAGAGTTTTCAGCAGGCACTTGATACCTGATTTGCTTCGGGAGGCATTTGAGCGGACAGATTGGAAAATGGTGGAAACAAAATCAGAATTCTGACGGAAAACCCCGCTGAGTATTATGGATTCTGATCGATTGATCATGCAGGTCCCCGGGCTCTTGGTTACTGTCTTCCACCACTTGATAGGCCCAAACAAAATGACGAGACAATTGACCAATTGAAACAAGAAAAATTATGGCCAGAAGGGCAAATTTCTGCAGCAACAAATTATAACTTACACTGTAATGGGGTGCGTTGTGGAAAAAAACGATGCTTCTGCATATCAGTATGTTAAATATGAAATTAGGGACAAGGTGGCATTTGTAACCATTAACCGGCCGGAAGTACTTAACGCATTGCATCCCCCGGCACACCTTGAGTTGGAAAAAATATGGCACCAGTTCATCAAGGACGATAACTTGTGTCTAGCCGTTCTAACCGGAGCCGGTGATCGCGCCTTTTGTGCCGGAACAGATTTAAAGTATAGAAGTACGAAAGCGGATCAAGAACAGCTCAGTACAGTGGCGGCTAAATCCGGTCATATTTTAGATTATTGCTGGAAGCCTATCATTGCGGCGGTCAACGGCTTTGCCGTTGGCGGTGGTTTAGAGCTGGCGCTGCACTGCGACATCATCATCGCTTCTGAAAACGCCAAATTCGGATTTCCTGAACCCAGACGTGGCTTACTGGCTGATGAGGGCGGCGTTGTCAAAATTCTTCGCAGGGTTCCCTACCATCTGGCAATGGGAACGATTCTATCAGGTAGGATTTTTAACGCTAATGAGGCCTATCGCATCGGTTTGGTCAACGAAATTGCATCGCAAGAAGGACTAATGAAGGCAGTTTCGCACTGGATTGACGACCTTCTGCAATGTTCGCCTTTGGCCATTCAAGCGGCGAAACAGGTTGCCAAGACCTCCCTTGATCTTGATCAAGATACGGCCTTAAACCGCATGGATACTTTGGACAGGGTAACAGCACTGAGACTATCTGAAGATTATGTTGAAGGGCCACGCGCTTTTGCAGAAAAAAGAGAACCGGTCTGGACCGGAAAGCTAAGGAGAGAGCATTTTGGAAGAAAGATTTGAGATTTTAGAAGGCATTAAAATCATAGATTTTAGTCATGTATTCCAGGGTCCCATGTGCACCCAGTTGTTGGGCGATTTCGGGTCGGATATCATTAAGATAGAACGCCCGGGATCAGGTGACTGGAGTAGAAGTTGGGGCCCGTTTATTAATGATGTCAGCTTACCCTTCTTGAGCCTCAATCGAAACAAGCGCAGTCTCGCAATCAATCTGAAAAATGATGCCGCCAAAGAAGTGTTATCTAGACTGATTCAGACAGCCGACGTGTTGGTTCACAATTTTCGACCCGGGATTATGGATAAACTGGGTCTGGGCTACGAAAGGTTAAAAGCTTCAAACCCCGGATTAATCTATGTTTATTCAGGCGGATGGGGCGATAAGGGCCCATATGTCGATAGCGCCCGTGGTGGGCATGATCTGATGGCGCGGGCAAGCACGGGGTTATTTGAACCGATCGGCCAGGACAACCTGCCGGTTCCTGCAGGCATATCAGCCGATTACCCTGCAGGTCTGATCATCGGTTGGGGAATTCTGTTGGCGTTATTGGCCCGCAATAAAACTGGCTACGGTCAGTACGTTTCGACCGATCTTTTTAGTGTCGCCTTCCATGCCAGCACTTGGAAATCGGCCGAGCGGTTGAATCGCGATAAAATAGACAAACAGGGGACACTGGCAATCATTGAAAGTGTTATTCAGCCATCTTTCAAAACAAAGGATGGATATATTGAAATATCCCCTGTTTTTTCAGATAATGCATTGCGTGATTTATCCGTCGCGATGGGGCTTGGCGATTTGTCCCAGGACAAGAGATTCGGCACGATTGAAAAACAGATGGCAAATCGATCCGAATTAAATGCCATTCTTGCAGATCACTTTCTTGAGTTGACAACCCAAGATTGGATCTCAAGGTTAGAGCCGCTTGGCATATTGTGCACAAAAATCAACAGCTATGAAGAGGCCGCTGAAGACCCCCAGCTCAGGGTCAACGAAATGATTCTTGAAACCGTGCACCCGCGTGCTGGCGCCATAAACGTTCTGGGAACGCCGCTTCGTATCCAAAACTATGATCGCCGCTCTCGAAAAAACGCACCACCGGAACTGGGTGAACATAATCACGAAATTCTACGGGAACTGGGTTACACAAACCAAGAGATCCAGGAATTTGAACAACTGGGTGTTTTTGGTTAAAATTCATTTTGACTTTACTAAAAACATCATTTATTGAATAGACTGAGATGAAGGTCAAAACTTGGACCGGGCGCTCGATTGATCCACAGGTTTCACGCCGATCACGGACCGTTATTTATCGCTACCAAGACTGCGCAATTGTATCGATATTTTGATCTGACAAACGAATCCTTAAAGGACAGCTTTTTTGCTGTCATCGAAGGGCATTAAAGGCTAAGTCCATCGATTCGTAAATACGATGACGTATTTACTCACTCAGGACTTAGTGCTGAGTAAGCAATTTTATCGTATTGGACAATAATTATATGTCACTGTAATTGCGAATCGAAGCACTAAGGTACATACAATCACCGCTAACCAAACAATAAGGAGGGCTTATGCTACGCAAAACTACTCGAACGATTGGTATCTGCATCATCATCAGTTTTATGGTCGCATCCGTGTCGCTGGCTGCCGATTTCACCTTTCATGGCGCTAGTCAGTTTGATGAAAACCATGCATTCACGCGATTGATGCGCAAGTTTGAAGAGCTTGTGCAATTGTATTACTCGGGCGACAAGTCGATTGAATTCGTGATGCATCTGAACAGCGAACTGGGACTTGAAAAAGATTATTTTGCTTATATGAACCAGGGTCTCTCGGTAGACTACGCCGTCGTCGCGCCGTCGCATATGTCGACCTTCTCCAAAATGGCGACGCTGCTTGACCCGCCGATGCTCTATAAGAATCATATTCACTGGAGTAAAGTTCTCGGTGGCGATGCTTTAAACCCGATTAAGGAAGACGTATTGAAACGGGCCGATGTTCTTCTCATCGGATACGGCGGCGGCGGAACGCGTCACCTGATTGTCAACAAACCGGTTCAGACCATGGCCGATGTCAAAGGGCTTCCGATCCGGGTCATGGGCGCACCGATTCAGACCCGTATGTTTAATGCGTTCGGCATGGCACCGACGGTGATCGCATATGCCGAAGTTTACAATGCGATTCAGACCGGCGTTATCAATGCTGCCGAGAATGAAGCGGCCGGTATCCAGCAGATGAAATTTTACGAAGTGGGGCCGAACATTGCCATGACAGCCCATTCGATTACGGTCCGTCCGCTCTGCTTCAGCAACAAGACCTTCAAACGCCTTCCTGCAGATCTTCAGACCGCTGTTATGCAGGCCGGTAAGGACGCGGGCACTTTTGGCCGCATCCTCGAGTCATCCGAGGACATTAAAAAGTTGATGCAGATGCAAAGCGAAGGCAAGCTCAAGACAATTTACTTTAAGGAACGCGACGCGTTGGTCAAAGCTGCTGAGCCGGTCATCAAGGCCTATTTTGAAGAGAATAATGCATCGCATGTCCTGCAAAGTATCATGAGTGCTCAGTAAATCGTAATTCAATTTAGAGCATAATCTGCGCTTCAGCGTGACGGTTGCAAGCCGGCAGCCGCAGGGCTGCTGGCTTGTACTTTTCAAGACTCCCCGTTCGCCGCTGGCGCAGGGAGATGCGCTCGCCCTTCCGTTCAACAGCGGCGGTATTCTTGGCCAGGACTGGATATCGTATCATGAGGAAATTAATTCAAGGATATTATCGCTTTCTCCAAATCCTGCTTATCGTTTTGATGGGACTGCTAATGATTCCGGTAGGGCTTCAAATCTTTGCCCGATATATCGGGTTGATCCCAAGATATATCTGGACCGAGGAAATGGCCCGTTTTAGTTTTATCTGGATCATCCTGATCGGATCGATGATCGCCGTGCGGGATGGCACCCACTTTGCCGTGGATCTGCTCCCGCAACCCAAGACCAAAAAGGGAGAAGTGTTGGTAAACCTATTTGTTGATTTCACAATATTTCTGGTTGCACTAATTTTTATCGTCTGGGGCTGGCCGCTGGTAAAATTCGGCTTGATGCAGGAATCGGAGATGGCTGAATTGCCGATGGTGTTTATTTACTCGGCTTGGCCGATCGCCGGTGTTACTTGGCTATTGTTCTTGGGCGAAAAACTGGTCGACCACATCAAATTGTGGCGGAGCGAAAGCTGATGACACCATTGGAAGTTTCGGCAATTCTATTTCCGGTATTCGGGATCCTGGTGTTTCTGAGAGTACCCGTGGCGTTTGCGCTCGGTCTGTCCTGCGTTCCGGTGTTCATGCTGGACCCTCGTCTGACCCCGTTTCTCTTAATGAACGAAATGTTCAAGTCCTACAATGCCTTTGTGCTGCTGGCCGTTCCCTTTTTCCTCATGGCGGCCAACATTATGAACATGGCTGGAATCACCGACCGCCTGGTGCGACTTTCCCAGGCGATGGTGGGACACCTGCCGGGCGGCTTGGGGCATATCAATGTGGTGGTCAGCATGCTGTTTGCGGGGATATCGGGGTCTTCGAATGCGGACGCCGCCGGCATTGGCGCATTGCTCATTCCTCAGATGAAAAAACAGGGGTTTTCGACGAGTTTTACCGTTGCCGTCACAGCATGTTCGGCGGTGATGGGCGTCATCATACCACCGAGCATCCTCATGGTGGTGTGGGGCGGCCTTATGACGGTATCCATCGGTGGGTTGTTTCTGGCCGGGGTCATCCCGGGTATTTTGATCGCCGCATCGCAAATGCTGACCGTTTATATTTACGCAAAAATCTACCGCTACCCCATGTACTCGCGTTCGTCATTAAAATCGGCCGCACTTGCCATTGTTCAGTCCATTTTGCCCATGATGACACCGTTGATTATCGTCGGCGGCATTGTCGCCGGAATGTTTACACCGACCGAAGCCTCGGCCATCGCCGTGTTTTACTCTCTCATTCTGGGGCTGGGGATATACCGCTCGATAAAAGTTAAAGATGTTCCCAAGGTGCTTTATGAGTCGGCCCGTTTTGCAGCGATCCCCCTTTTTTGTGTCGGCACCGCATCGGCCTTCGGCTGGCTGCTGGCCTATTACAAAGTTCCACTTGCCCTGGTGGAGTTCCTGAAGCAATTCGGCGTCGGCCCCGTCAGCACTGGCCTCATCATAGCCGGCGCGTTTTTGTTTATCGGCATGTTCATCGACGCCATCCCGGCGATCATCATACTGGGCACTGTGCTGTGGCCGTTGGCCGAGTTCGCAGGTCTTCATCCAATCCATTTCGCAATCATCGGCGTCATCTCACTGGCCTTCGGTCTGGTGACACCGCCTTATGGGCTCTGTCTTTTAATTGCCTGCGCGATTGGCGATATAAAGCTGGTGAAGGCCTTGAAAGATGTTGCCATCATCTTGCTGCCCATGCTGGTTATCCTCCTGATCGTCATTCTTTTCCCCGATCTGATTATGTTTCTGCCGCGGATGTTGATGTCTAAATTCCTCTGAGCAATACCCATGCAGAAAAAAATGGTCGAATTAAAATTTCAAATAAATAAAATGAGGGATACATGAATTTACCACGTATGTATCGTATTCATCAGAGGTTTAACGGCACCAAAGTTGACGATATAAGAGAAACGGTGAGGGCTGAGTTGAACACATTGTCTTTAACCGCCGTCAAACCGGGACATCGGGTCGCGATTACCGCGGGCAGCCGCGGAATTGCCAATATCGCTCAAATATTGCAGGCGATTGTAGAATTTTTTAGAGCCCTCGGTGTTGAACCTTATATCTTTCCGGCGATGGGAAGCCATGGCGGTGCAACTGCCGCCGGACAGGTTGCGATGTTGGCACAGTTGGGAGTGAATGAATCCTTTGTGAAAGCCCCAATTCTCTCTTCCATGGAAGTGGAAAAGATAAGCCGTATAGAAGACGGTGTGCCGGTATTTATCGATAAGCATGCGTACTCTGCCGATCACATCGTTGTGGTTAACCGGATTAAGTGTCACACTAAATTCAAGTCCTCGATCGAAAGCGGACTGATGAAGATGATGGCCATCGGCATGGGCAAACAAAGAGGAGCCGAGCTTTATCACAAAGCAGCGATACAGTATACGTTTCCAAAAATCATCGTGGATGCCGGCCGCGAAGTGATAAGGCAAGCACCAATCTTATGCGGATTGGGAATTGTTGAAAACGGTTATGGGGAAACGGCCAAGATTGAGGCTTTGAAACCCGAAGATATTGAAGGGAAAGAAAAAGAGCTTTTGAAGTTGTCCAAAAAAATGATAGCCAAACTTCCTTTTAATGAGATCGATCTCCTCATTGTCGATGAGATGGGAAAAGATATCAGTGGGGTAGGGATGGATCCGAATATCACCGGGAGAAATCGAGATCTGTTAGGTAGTTTTCCTAACCCGGCACATGTAAAGAGACTTTTCGTGCGAGATCTAACAGATAAAAGCAAGGGAAATGCGATTGGAATTGGTTTGGCCGATATTACGACCCAAAGACTTGTCGATAAAATCGACCAGAAAGCGACGTACATAAACAGCATTACCGGGATTAGCCTGGAAAAGGCCGCCATTCCCATGTATGTTGAAAACGATCTGGAAGCCATCGAAATCGCGCTGGGATCTGTCGGTCTGATTTCACCGAATAAAAGTAAAATCGTAAGGATCAAAAATACGCTTGAATTAGAAATCGTTGAGGCCTCTGAGGCCTATGCTAAAGAGCTCCGAAAAAGAACTGATCTGGAAATTATTGATGAACCAAGCTCCATACTATTTAACAACGCCAATAATCTTATGCCCCTAAAAATTTAGTAAGATAATGCAATATACAAATTCACCTGATAATATATTCCGGCTACCAACAACATAACGCCATCTAACCTTTTGGAAAATATATATTTCGTCCACTAATCCTAGATTTTTAGAACGCCTTGAAAGGTTCGATTTAGGCAGTCGAAGTCCAACAAAAATATTAGCTGAAAAAAGTGTATATTCGCCATGGCTAATCTGCAAAATTATAAGCGAGTGAAAATTCGGATGGACGATATGATATCACAACAATTTTTTAGGCCCCCAAATCTTTGCTATGTTTACTTATGTCCTCAATCCACTTATCCTATTGAAATTAATGTAAATTATGAAGAGGGGCGAGGAAATTAATATTAACAATAGTAACAGCAAGTTACAATAGATTTTACAAAATTGCAAATTTATTGAGGACATAATTTTTTCAGTATCTGCGCAGCTCATCTTATCTGATTCAGCTACAAACCAGTGTATTAAAGGCTATCGAGCCAGGCCAGCGTTTCTTTTTTATGTTCCCAGTCAATCAACTCATCGATTTTGGGATCATACTCCAGTGTGGATTGACTATATTGGATAAATTTTTTCTGTACTTTTCGTTTCGTTTTTAAATCCAGGTGCAAATAGATCGCAGTGGATTGGATACTTTCATGGCCCAGATGATTTTTCACATCCGACAGTGCTTTCCCGGACGCCAACATATTAATGGCGCAGGCGTGCCGGAAGCTGTGCACCGGATGTATCATTTTAAGCCGCTTGGGGTTTAACGCGATGGAAAGATATTTTTGACACAACAAATAAATGCCCTTGCGGGTTAATGGTCGGCCATGTTTGTTGATAAACAAACAGTGCTGATAAATGGGTTTTGGATGGGGCCGGTACTGAGTTATGTAGCGTTTGATGAGATCCGTTGTTTTTTGACCCAGCTTGATGAGGCGAAATTTATTTCCTTTTCCCAAAATGGTTAAGGTTTTTTGGGCCGGGTTGAAGTAATCAACATTGAGCATTGCGACTTCACTAGCTCTAGCGCCAGAATCAGCCAGTAGATGGACAATGGTATAGTCCCTAAAGCCCAGGGGTTTTTTGAGATCAACGGCCTGATAGACATCAAGGATTTCTTCGACATATAAGAATCCGACAATCTTTTTTTGTGATTTTTTTTGCGGAATAGCTAAAATGGCATCGGCAATCTCACGTTTTTGTGGATACATCAAACGGATCATCTTCGCCAGAGATTTGATAACGGCTAGACGCTGATTTCTGGTATTGACTGCATTGCTGCGATCGGAGTGCAAATAATCCAAAAAAGCCAGGATGAGTTCCAAGGAAAGATGATCGATTGAAAGTGAGGCGACTTTGATTGAGTAGTATTTAGCGGCAAATGGCAATAAAAGGGTTAACGCCTCGCGGTAAGCTTCAATGGTTCGTTGACTGCTGCCTTTGATGCGAAAATGGTATTGGTCTAAAAATTGTTGAACACAGCTAGTCAGCTTCATGGTTGATGGGGATGTGTGCTTAAAAAATTAACAAGGCTCAGACGCTGTTGGGCATCTATCACTTTGAGATATTTGATTGTATACATATAGTTACTATGGCCCATGTAAACAGCCAAAACCGGCAAGGCATTGTTAGGACAGCCTCCCCTTTTTCTGACACGACTTAGGGTATTGACTGCAAACGAATGACGCAGGCTATGTGGGGTGGGGCAACTGATGTTTAGGTTGCCGGTGATCTGTCTGGGCTGCTCAAGGCCGATATCGCTGACGGCCTGATGAAAGACGCTTCGCACACGGTTGTCGTTTAATCCTCTTGCCGTAGAGTTTGCTAAAAGGTATTTGTTGTCAACATCTGCAAGCAGGCACCGGCGTACGGCCAGATAGTTTTCAATTTCTATAGCCACAGATTGCGGCAGCGGTATCAAGCGGTCTTTTTTGAACTTGGTCTTTTCAATGTAAATGGTTTTGTCCTCAAAGCGGTAATGGTTGAGCTTCAAACGTAACGGTTCACCGATTCGCAAGCCGCATCGCGCCAACAAAACAATGGCCATGTAGCCCGATAGATCCTTTAAGTATTTACACTTTGATACTTTTCGTATCCGGTTACTGACGGCC
>CALZJV010000195.1 GCA_945787595.1 uncultured Desulfobacterales bacterium
ATGCCGAGTCCCCCGATAGAGGAAGCATTTTTAACAAACTGGGAGGCGTTAGCAATACTCGACATGTAAGCAATATTGTGCAAATTGTTCGAGTGAAAGACGATGGTGTGTCTCAAACCTTGTTCCGCCGCCACGCCCACGTTCATGGCTTCTTTGGCGTCGCGGCAGCGCACAAACGGTAGAATCGGCATGATCTGTTCGGTCCAGACGAGCGGATGCTCTTTGTCGGTCTCTAAAATGGCAATTCTGGTTTGCGGCGGAATATCCAGACCGATGGCACGTTTCAATATGACGTCAGGCGGCTTTCCGATGTAGTCCATGTTGATGGCGCTCGGCTCCCGGCCCGGGCGAATATCTTTGAAAATCTCTTTTACCAGGGCTTTACCCTGAGCGTCACTGAGTTCGTAGGCACCATGTTTAATCAGCAGTTGTTTCAGCTTTTCTGCAACAGAGTCGACAACGAAGACTTCTTTTTCACTCGAACAGGGAGTGCAATTGCTGAATGATGCGCCCCGAATGATGCACTGGGCGGCATGATCCAGGTCGGCGGTTTCATCTACCACCACCGGGGGATTGCCCGGACCGCCGGCAAGGACCCGTTTGCCGGTTTTGGTGGCAAATTCGACCACGCGATGACCGCCGGTGACGGCGATCATGTTGATCTTGGGATGGGTCATCAGATACTGGGCTGTTGGAATATCGGGCTGTGCGACGCTGGTGATGCAGTTGGCGGGCCCGCCCGCTGCAACAATCGCCTGATTGACGTCTTTGACTACCCGCGCGGATATGATTTTGGTTTTGGGATGCGGATTGATGACCACGGTATTGCCGCCGGCCAGCATCATAATGGCGTTGTGGATGATGCCCGGCGCTGCATTGGTTATGGCGTTGACGGAGGCGATCACCCCCACCGGTATACGTTCATTGATAGTGACGCCGCGGTCGCCGGTAAATACCTCCGATTTGATATCTTCGATACCGGGCACCCCGCAGGCGGTTTCCAGTTTAAGCACCGTGCCTGCTGCCGCTCCCAAATCCGTTTCTTCCAATTCCATCCGTGCGTATTCTTCGCGGTTGGCCCAGCCGACATCTCGAATAGCCTGGATGATTTTTTCCCGCTGGGCCAACGGCAGCTGCACCAATTGTTGGTGAGCAAGGACGGCAGCCTGGATGGCGTCTTCCATTTCCAGAAATACACCCTCGGCATTATCCTCGTGGTTACCGGGGGATGTCGCCGATTCAGCGACAGATAGCCTTTCCAACACCTGTTCTACAATAAGTTCTACCTGCTTATTATCAACAGTCATATTATGTCCCTTACTATTGAAGATTGAAGACTAAGAATTGAAGAATGAAGATTGAAGAATGGATGTATTCTATCATTTTTACTAAAGGAAGAAATTTTAGGATTTGTTAAAAATGAATAGTGAAGAATAGATCGGCTCATTGCCCCCTCCGGGAATACAAGCATGAAAAATATAAAATAGACAAAATTCCACAAATCTTCAATCTTCAGTCTTCAATCTTCAATAGTTCTTCCTCCAATCTTCAATCGTCAATCCTTCACCCTCCGAAGCGGTAGCGAAAATCATCGACCAGAACGCATCGCCGAATTAAGGTAAACATCCTGGGCCGGGTTTGACCTTCACCGTTGGTGGCTATGTGAAACGATGTGTATCCTTCACCAGCAACCCCCACACTGGCCAACCCGCACGATCCGTTCTTGACGAAAGCGGCGCATTTGGCGCGGTTGGTCATTTTTTTGATGTTTTTGATACTGTTGGAATGGATCGCCATGGTGTGGCCGTTGCCCTGTTCGGCTGCCAGGGCCGCTCCAATGGCCTCGTCCGCATTGCGACATCGTACAAAGGGCAATACCGGCATAATCTGTTCGGTCCACACCAGGGGATGATCCTTATCTGTCTCCAGAATGACAAGCTGAGCTTCAGGTCCGACCTCAATTCCAATAGATTTAAGGATAAAGGACGGTGATTTACCGATGAAATCCATGTTTATCACGCCGGGTTCGCCCTGACCTTTGATTTCATTGAAGATGTGTTTCAGGAGTTCTTCCCCCTGGGATGGGTCGATCTCATAGGCACCGTGTTTTTTGAGATTTTTTTTCAATTGATCGGCAACGGCATCAACGACAAAAATCTCCTTTTCACTGGCACAGGCCATACAATGGGAAAAAGAGGCCCCCTCGACGATGCACCTGGCGGCCCGATCCAGATCAGCGGTTTCATCCACCACCACCGGCGGATTGCCGGGCCCACCGGCGATCACGCGCTTTCCGGTTTGGGTGGCAAACGCGACGACACCGTGCCCCCCGGTGACGGCAATCAGCCTTATTTTTGGATGGGTCATCAGCGTCTGGGCCGACGGCACCGAAGGTTCTTGCTGACAGCAGATGCAGTTCGGGGGGCCGCCTGCGGCAACGATCGCTTGATTTAAATCCCGGATGACCCAGGCCGACACCGTTTTTGTTTTCGGATGCGGGTTGTTAACCACCGTATTGCCGCCGGCCAGCATCATGACAGCGTTAAAAAGGATGGTTGGCGCGCCGTTTGTCACCGGATTAACAGAGGCAATGACCCCAACCGGTATGCGCTCGATGATGGTCACACCCTTATCACCACTGAAAACTTCAGGTCCGAGATCTTCCATTCCCAGGACCTGACAGGCAGCCTGGTTTTTTTTTATGTTGTCATCGGCTTTGCCAAGGCCGGTCTCATCGAATTCCAAACGGCCGTATTTTGCTGCGTTGGCCAGTCCGGTATCGCGAATAGCCTGAATAATTTTTTCGCGCACGGCCAGGGGTAGGGCGACCAGTTTTTTCTGGGCCTTGAACGCCGCCCGGATGGCGCTCTCGATATCTTCGAAGACGCCGTCTACAATTTCACCGGCCGCGGGAACAGAATCGACGGTTGGCGATAAATCGACGCCTTCAGCCTGTAATCTATTGACAACGATCTCTACGATTTCTTCGATATGGCGTTCACCAAGACCCATGCTCAACCTCGTAATATGTTATCTGAATTTCAATAGTTTGCAATTTTATATCCCATCGGTTTTCTCAATTTTATTTTTTGTCCTTTTTAATTTGCTCCAGAAATGACATGAGATAGGATTCATGCACGGTCTCCCCATTTTTATCACTCACCCCGTTATCGGCATAAAATTCATTTGACATCCGGACCGCATCATCAAATTTTGAAAGGTATTTGATCGATTTTTCCTGGTCCAAGAAAGTTATTTCATGAATTAAGGCAGCTAAATAGGCTACAATATGTGCAAAAGGATCAATGAAGGAAACCGATTCGACGTCAATAATGACATAGTGGTCTGAAAGTGTAACGATAGGAGATTTGGGCGTATCACTGAGACCGATGATTTTAATTTTATTTTTTTTGCCAAATTGCATCATCTCTATGGTAATACGCGGGTAACGGGGGAAGGCGACCACAAACATGACCGCATTTTTGCCGTTTTGAATGATCGAATCTTTAATATCCCAGGACAAGGTTGTGTCCAAATGGACATTCTTCCGGATTTTCTTTAGGAGGTATCCGAAATAATAAGCCAGTGCGGCTGAGGCCCGATAGCCGACAACATATACGGTTTCAGCTTTGTAGATGGTTTTGGCCACCTTTTTTAGATCATTTTCGGAAACTGAATTTCGCAGATTCTCGAGATTGTCTATGGTATTCTGGCAATACATATCCAAGGTATTATGTTCATCGGGTAACTGACTGGCCTTCTGCAATCTTTCTACAGCGGTCAATTCAATGTGGAGCAGCCCTTTCATGTATTGGACAAATTCCATGTACCCCGAAAATCCTAAATCATTGGCGAATCGGATGATCGTCGGTTCGCTGACCTGGCATTTTTCGGCGATCTCTCTTCCGGTCAAGAGAAAGACCGTTTTATGATCTTTGATGATAAAGTCCGCCACACGTCTCTTCTTGGGAGACAGCATGGGATAGACTTTTATGATTTTTTCGAAAAGATCTTTTCTAGCTGAGTGTATTGGATTCATCCTGACTTTTAGTCTCGCTGTTTCGTTAGTTACCATCCATAAATGGTCTTTTTGTCCAATCTCGGCGTCAATCGGCGCGTTTGTTTGTGCGACGTAGCCGGCTACGTCTCCGCACAAACGCTTGATTTCCTTGACCTTGAACAAAAATCCGCAGTTCTGGATTGGAAACATTTATAGGTGCCCATCATTTAAGCTTTTATTTATGGACGGGCACTAGTTGAAACCTGCAGACGGCCAATCACCTACCTTGCCGGCGGATCAATGCGCCTTGCCGTTCATAGCCAGCAGGCACTCTTCGGCGACTTTTTTGGCTGCCTGAATTTCCGAAGTCGATCCGGACAGATAAACTCTTCCTGAGGCACCAAAAACCGTCGCATGGATCAGCTTGACATCGGCTGCTTTTTCGGCCTCATTGGCTGCGTAACCGGCATATCCGGCCGGTAGGCATTCGAGGATATACAGGGTATCATCCACAATCATCATGCTGGCAGCTCGAAAGCGGTTCACAATTTGACTCATAAACGGGTCAGTCCTCTCAATGGTTTCCGCAGCCAGGATTTTCGGTTTGAGACGATCTTTTTCCTGCAAACCCAGATAATTCAATATAACCGCGCCGGCTTCCTTGACATCCGCAGGTGAATCCGCGTGCACTTCCAACATGCCGTAAGTTCTTTCCACCACCATGGCTCCCGGAAGTACGTTGGCTTTCTTCATGACTGCATCCGTGATGGAATTAATTTCAATGCCGGGTGCAATCTCAATAAAAAGCGCGGCCTGTCCTGCCACGGGGTAATACCCGCGGGCAGTGCTGCCAATATAGCCGACGAGTTGTTCCTGTAGTTGATCAATAAACGCAAAAGCCCTGAGTTCCACCATAGTTTTTTCCCTATTCTCACCCTGGATCCGCCGGCTTCCTGTTCGTAG
Organism: uncultured Desulfobacterales bacterium; assembly: GCA_945787595.1. Next base: position 4,964 of record CALZJV010000195.1, read on the forward strand.
AGCCTACAGCTCGGAGAGAGGCGGAGTATTGAAGATTGAAGATTGAAGATTTGATGAATCGCTACGCTCTATCTGTTTTTATAAAAATGATAGAATACCGCAATTCTTCAATCTTCAATCTTCATTCGTCATTCCATTCATATGCTTTTCAACCACTCCCGCTTTCGGGGACAAACAGCAGTAACCGTGGTACAAGCCGCATTGCCCTGACATGCGCATTCGAGATCTGATCCCCTGCTGAAGCGTCCGTAACAGAAATCGGAAATGGGTATCGATGTGCTGCAATCCATAATTAATTCTGATATCAGACGCCCGATGACGGGGGCTAGTCCGAATCCATGACCGCTGAACCCGGTGGCAAAGATAAAACCCGGGACTTCCTGGGTAAAACCCAGCACCGGGATGCTGTCCGATACTTGGGCGATAAGACCGGACCACGTTCGAATCACGTGAAGATCTTTTAAAACGGGGAAGAAATCGATTACCAGGCGCGAAATTGCAGGCTCGATAAAATGAAAGAGAGGCTTTCCTTCCCGGTGAATGAATTGCTCGGTTCCAACAAAGCCTCCCCAGAAAAAAGGTCCGTGAACGGTCTGCCGCCCGTAAAATAAGCCCTTGGCATGTCCGATCATCTGCCTAAAAAGAGCCGGGTAGGGCTCGGTAATCAGGGCCTGCGAAAAAAGCGGCCTCATGGGAAAATCCAATCCCACCATATTGGCTATTTTACGTCCGGCGATGCCGGCCGCATCGACCACCAGGTCGGTCTCGAACGTATTTTTGTCGGTGACGACGGCAGTCACCTTGCCTTTCTGCAAACGTATTTCTGCGGCCTCCTCGTGGGTATGAAAACGCGCTCCCAGACTTTTGGCTTTCTTAAAAAATCCGTAGGTTACCAGGAAGGGGTTGACGTGACCATCGGTCGGGCAAAAGCTGGCACCAATCACTTTATCGCCCACATAAGGATTGATTTCCAGAACCTGTTTGCGGTCGAGCATTTTAAGCTCCAAACCCACGGCACGCTGAGTTTCCACGGATTTTCGCATCGTCTCAAGCTCTTCATCGGAAGTGCAGAGGCGAAGATTTCCTTGGCGAACATATTCTACATCCATACCCAGCTCTTCATGAAGGTGGCCATACATTTGAATGCTTTCTATGGCCAGGGGCATCTCTTTGAGGTTTCTGGCAGATTGCCGCACCCCGCCCCCGTTGCTGCCGGACGCCTCGCCGCCGATGTCCGATTTTTCAATGATGACGGGTTTCAACCCCTCTTTGGCCAGATTATATGCGATGGCGCATCCCATGACGCCCCCGCCGATAATGACTGCATCTGCTTTGACAGACATTTTAGCTCCTTAAAAAAAGGATTGGTTTTATTTTATTCTAAACGGGACACGGATGAACACGGATAACACAGCGATATTTTTTTTGCTGCTATAGTCTTCCAGATAAAGTTTTTGGACTGCGTTATCAGTCGCCCCCCTTCAACAACGTACTATTTGTACGCCTTACTCAGGGGGGCTCCTTCTAGCCTTGCCAAAAGCATTATCTGAAAGCCGATATAGCAAAAGAGTCACCAAAAGTATTAAGAATCCGTGGAGATCTATGAAAATCAGAGTCCAATTTTTAAATTGCTAATTTGGTTCCAATGTTCTAGCTGTTTGCAAATACTTTCAATCTAAGCGGTCTCACCGGTCCCCTGGCGGTGGTGGGATCAATATCGGCTGCCGCCAAGCCGAGCTCCTCAGTGAGTATCTGAGCCACCAGGCGCTGGCAGGTCTGCCCCTGGCAGAGCCCCATGCCGGCTCTTGTAATTCGTTTAACGCCGTTTAAGGTCTGCATGCCGTTTTTGATGGCTTCCTTAATTTCACCCCTGGTGATTTCCTCGCATCTGCAAACCACCAGATCATCATCCTGGGCTTCATCTGTGTCCGGGTCCGCTTCATTGCCTGCTGGGGCAGCGGCTACGGTCGGTGTGAAGCCTTTGGCCTGTTTGAAGCGCTCAATGACGCGTTCGATAATCTCCTCTAGTACGGCTTCGGAGATTTCTGCGGCATCACCCCGGGGTGTCTCGCTTTTGCATTCCTCGGAATCGAGCTTGTCTTGAATCGCCCGGCTTTCTTCCTCCCCGGCCGGCTTATCTTCGGCTTCATCCGTTTCGGTATCAGCTGCCAACGTTTCGGACTCGGGCGCTACATAAGATATCCGGATTTTGTTGTCTCTGATAACGTCGTAAGCGGCTGCAGAGATTCGCGCGCCTTCAGGAATTTCAATTTCCCTTTTCCCGGATTCCAGAACTTTTTTGACCTGGTCGGAAAATATGAAAACAGATGTCATTTGCTACTCCTAATATCCTATGACCAATTTATTGGCATCAAGCCTTCTTCGTCTTTTTGGATACGGCACTGCGTTGTGGCTTTTTCTTTGTCTCAACCGCTTCTTTTTCTTCAAGCCCTTTAGGTATCATTAAATCAATGTCATCATGCGGTCTGGGGATGACGTGGGATGAAACCAGTTTGCCCACCCGTTGACAGGCAGCGGCCCCGGCATCAACGGCGGCCTTGACCGCTCCGACATCGCCGGCCACCATAACCGCCACCAGACCGCCCTTGACCTTCTGGCGGCCCAGAAATTTGACTTTGGCTGCTTTTACCATTGCATCGGCGGCTTCAATAGCACCTACCAATCCCCTGGTTTCAATGAGTCCTAAGGCATGCTGCATGGTATGTTTCCTTTCTTAATGCCCTGATGTCGGTAATATTTTTTTTATGTAGGGGTGCTCTATTTCACAGTGAGTTAAATCCGAAAATCGAATATCGAAATCCGAAAAAATATCAAATGACTGAAATTCCAATGATCTAAACTTCCACAGCTACTCAACGTCAGATCGGACTTGGATCGTTTTAAACATTAGAACATTCGAGTTTTTAATTTGTTTCGAATTTCGGATTTTGTGCTTCGGGTTTAATATCGTTTCAGTTCCACCCAAGAGGTCAATCCCTCAACCCTCCATCCCTCGTTTTGAAAGTTATATTACTTCTCTCGTCCTTTCAATCCGTTCAATGTTTCAACAACTTTTTGGGCAGCGGCCTGAATTTCAGACTCGGTGCCCGCTAAATAAATGCGACCGGCGGCCCCGTAAAAACGGATATCCACCAGGTGGACATTACAGTGTTTTTCGGCTTCATTGGCAGCTATGGAGGAGTAGGCCGCCGGTGTAACCTCCAGCAGATAAACATCGTCACCACCTAGAATAAGCATGCCTTTGCTGTTGCGGTTAATGATGACTGCCTGGTAAGGATCCACTTTATTAATGATGCTGGTAGCCAGGATTCGCGGCGACAGCCGTTCTTCCTCTTTCAGGTGCAGTTCGTCCAGTATCATCTGACCGGCATGGAGAACTTCCTCCTGGTCAAAGGAATGAATTTCGAGCATTCCATAGCGTCTCTCAACAATCATTTCGCCGGGTCGGGAGTTGGTTATTTTCAGAGCAATATCCGCCAGCCGGTTGATTTCGATGCCCGGTGAAACCTCGACAAAAAGAGCCGCCATGCCTTCCACGGATAGGAAGCCGCGACAGGCGCTGGCAAACAATGAGGCAAACTGGGGTTGAAGTCGATCCAGATAGCAGTAGGCTCTCAGTTCAGCCATTTAGTCATCTCCTTTTTTCTCTAAGAAAAAATTGTCTAAAGTGAGCTAAAATGTCTAAATTGCCTAAAATTAAGGAAACGCTGCGCACTGTCTGTTTTTATTAAATTGACAGTATTCCTATATTTTAGCTCATTTTAGTTCATTTCAAATTTTAGCTCATTTCTCATCACGACTTAATTATTTTAACGGCGTACTCTCTGGCAAGATCCCGCGCCAGCGGTGTCAGTATCCCGCCGGGGGCTAATCGAATGGTATTTTGCTTGTTGTCCACGGCCATGTTGATGTCTTTTGCCGTGACCAGTCTGTTCGCCGAGACTTCTTTTTCGTTATCCGGCACCACCTGAGTATTGGCATGGCTTTCGCGATTTATATTTGGTGCCGTCATTTCCTGAAAGGTCGCATGCAACTGGTCGGTATTGCAGAAAACCATGCCAAACTCTTGCAGCTTTTTTAAAATTCGGTCAATTTCCTGCTGCAGGTTATCATTTACCAGGATGTCGCATATTAGAAAGCCGTCTCTGGCAGCCAGGATTTTCTTGCCCTGCAGCAGCGCCGTGAAGACGATGCCGGACTCCTGGTCATCACAGATGAGACTGGCGACTTTGGCGCCGGTTTTAAGGCAAAATGTCGGTAGTACCAGTATGTCCGATTTTTGCAGGGCCTTTTCAAGACCGTCGGGTTTGACGGTGTCCAGGATACAGAATACTCCGGCCTCTTCCCTGACGTCGGCGCCACACACCCACGACCGGGCGGATTCGACGGTAAAGACACTGGATCTGCCGGCGGCCTGTTCGATTAGGCGGACCTGTTCGAGAGCCTGCTCCAATTTTCGGACGCCGGCGTGAAAAATATTCAGGACGGCAGGCGATGTCCGGCTGCGTCGAATGTGCTTTGGGTCCGTTTTTTTTATCGAATTGTCGAGCAATAGGTCGGGGTCTTAACCCTGCGGACTCGCCTGATTTGAACAAAAAGCGATTTGTTAATCGTTATTCGTCATTCGTTAATTACTTAAACATGAAAATGCAATTTCTTGCCTCAACCCAATCAACCAATCAACCAATCAACCAATCAACCAATCAACACAATCAACCAATTAACCAATAACTATTAACTAAAACTCGCTGCTATTAACGAATAATCCCCACTTATTTCAATTCAACTGGGACGCCCGTTTTCATCCAGACAGGAGAGGGCAATCCCTAATGGCGTTATGAATTGCGGAAAATCCGGTCTAAAAGCCTTAAGGTTCAAAGATTTGCGAACAATCTCGTCAAAGCCCGCCAGTTCGCAGGTCCCGCCGACCAGGCAGACCTCAGATAACTCATTGAATTCCTTTAGGCAGGTGTCCACAATGCTGGCGATTTTTTCAATCACCGGCCGAACGATGGGAAGTATTTCCCGACTCCTGTTGCGATCGGTCTTTAATTCTTCGGCTTTCTCATAACTGATTTTGTAGTTGCCGGCGACAACCAGGGACAGATGAACACCGCCGGTCGCTTCATCGTCGGAAAACACCACACTTCCGTTTTTAATGACGGCAATTCCGGTTGTTCCGCCGCCAACGTCCACAATAGCACCGTTTTCAAGCTTGAGGACCTGGTTGGCAGCCGTGGGCTCATCCAAAACATTTAATACTTCCAATCCCGCCCCTTCCAGTATATAGCGGGTGGCATTGATGTTGGCGTCCTCTGTTTGCGGCGGGAATGACGTTGCCCCCTTTTCTATCGGTAAAGGACTGGCGTCTCTGAGTTCTTTGATCATTTCCCGGACCATGTTCTGAGCACCGGCATAGTCGACGATCAATCCACTGCGAACCACTTCAGCCCTCTTCATGCTGGCGGCCCGGGGTTTGCCGGTTTCATCTACCACAATCATAATGGCTTTGTAAGTTCCCAGATCGACCCCGGCATAAAGCCGTCCGGCACCGGAAAAGTTCCAGTTTTTCGGCTGATTGACAATATCTCTTAATTGAGCGCCGGGGTCTGTCATAGGATACACCTGCTTATATCCCGGCTGGGTGAAGGGATGACCACATGACTCAATATCAGTCCGGTACCCTGCAACACATCAATGCCGGCTTCGACCGCCGAGTTCACCGACGAGACATCACCGGTGAGGTAAAGAAAGGATTTACCGCCCAGGCCTGTGGCACATCTAATTTCTATGATGTCCACATCGGCAGCTTTGACTGCTGCATCCGCAGCCATGATTGAGGATGCCACCGAGAAGGTTTCGATGACAGCGAGGGAATCGATGTCCTGAATCCGAGTGGTGGCCGTCAGAGCCGGAAAAATTGAGGAGTGAACGTTGGGGATGACAAAATCATCGACCAAAAACTCGCCGGCCACTTCCTTGCCGACCTCTGATGCACGCTCCACCGAATCCACATCGCCGGATACCAGCACCATGTATTTGCCGGCGCAAATCGGCTGCGCCATTACCAGGTCGACGTCGGAGGCTTTTAACATTTCGTCAGCGACCTGCACCCCTTTGGCGATGCTGTTGAGTTCAATCATGGCAATGGCTTTGAGTTCCATATTTGGTTCCTATACCGGTCTTGCGAGATATACCTGCTTAATTCTTTTTTAATAAGATTACCGCTGCTCGAAGAAATGCCTAAAATTCCAAATGCCTAAATTGACTAAAATTAAGGAATTCTGTCTATTCTTTAATTGACCTCGCCGGAGGCGTTTCAGAAATTTTAGCTCACTTTAGCTCATTTTAGACACTTTATATTTGTTTTACTGCTTTATCACTATATTTTCACCAACCGCCTCAACCTTCCCATCAATACTGGCATGCACCCTTGCCCCCAGCGCGCCTTCGGGGATTTCTCCTATCAGATCTCCTTTGTTTACCCTGTCACCCGTCTTTACCACCGGCACTGCGGGCTGCCCCAGGTGCTGCTGTAAGGGGATGGAGACCTGGTTGATCTGGATATCATCTCCATAAAAAGGCGGATGGGTATCGTATTTGGTCACTTCAAGTCTTTCCATAAGCCGCCTCAGCGGGATTTTGCGCGTATCGTTAAATATCGATACCTGATACGCTTCACGCTTGGGTTCTCTTTTTACGCCTTCTTTCAGCAGTTTCTGTTTAACGGCAGCGTTAATCTCCCGGGGGGAAAGCATCATAGGGCAGGCAAATTTCTCGCAGACTCCGCACTCCGAGCAGATCAGCGCGTCCTCCAATACGTCTCCGGTCCAGCCCGGATTATAGGCCAGATGCCGCATGATCCGGTGGGGTTCCAGAGCATGACCGATGAGATATCGCGGGCAGAGATCCGTGCACCGTGAACACTGGGTACAGGCCGATTTGGCGATAAATCGCATCTGGTCCAGACGTCTGCTTTTGTCGCGGATGACGTTGTGGTTCGAGGGTAAAACAATAATCCCGCTGGTCGTTTTCGTTATCGGTGCGGAAGCACTGGTGAGGACCTTGCCCATCATCGGCCCCCCCATAACAATACTAAAATCAGAGATTCTTGAGCCTCCGGCCAGCTGAATTATAGCATCTGCAGGGGTACCGATGGGGACCCTGCAGACAATCGCTTGATTGACCTCGCCACAGACGGTCAGATAACGATCTGTGACCGGCATATCGGCCATGGCCCGGGAAACATTTAACAGCGACTCCACATTGCTGACCACTGCCATTACATTCAGGGGAATTCCGCCTTCAGGTACGATCTTTCCCAGAACTTCGTTAACCAGAATAAATTCGTCTCCGGCCGGGTAGAAGTCTTCCAGTTCAAACGCCTTGATTCTGCCGGCATAACCGTTTTCAGAAATTTTCTCTCTCAACGTCGCCAAGGCACTTGTGTGTTTGGATTTCAGGCAAATGGTCCCCTCATCGGATCCGGTGCAGTCCATGACCGTGAGCAGGCCGTCCAAAATCGGACCGGGCTGATGCGTCATGAGATATGGATCACCGGCAAGCAGCGGCTCGCAGGAGGCCCCGTTTGCCAACACCATTTGTACTTCAAATTGAAGCTTGACATGGGTTGGAAAACCGGCCCCGCCGGCACCGACCACTCCGGCTGCCCGAACTTTATCTACGATATCCGCTCTCATTTACTCTTTCCGACATCATCTTCGGCCACTTCCAGATTATCAACGATACCCACCACCACCGCATCAACCGGAATCAGACGGTCCTTGTTGAAAGCCTGCATGGCCGGCGCACCCTGGGTAACGATCACAAGTTCGCCAAATCCCGCGCCGACCTCGTCAGCGGCGATCAGTACATCGCCGTCCGGTTGGAGGTTCTTTCCCAAAGGCTGGATGAACAAAAGCCTTAAAGCGGATATCTCCTCTTTTTTCTTGGTGGACCAAACGTTTCCGATCACCTTCGCAATTAACATTCTGACTATCCTCCGGTCCAGATAAGCCTTAGTGAATAAAAGGCTGAGTCACTTGAGATGTTCAGCCTGTTCAATGGCCGCCATGCTGGCTTTTACGTCTGCGATATCTCCAAAGATTCCGATCATAGTGATATGTTGGGGACAAATTCCCTTCAGATCATAGACTCGGACATTGGCCGCTTTTTCAGCCACATCCGCGGCGGCAATCATATCTACAACTTTACCTTGAATAAGCCCGACAGCGGTAAAAGGAACTTCGGCTTCAGCAAAGATCTTCTTGCCGACTGCTCCCACACGCTGCCTCAAAAATTCAAAGACTCCAGGTGCAGGGTGGGATATTATATGCATGCTAAATGCCATATCTAACCCCTTTGTATTAAATTTTTAACAACCCAATTTATACGCCGCTAAAATCGTTGATGCTTTTGGGCGGCAGCCTGCCACTTTCTCCGACCGGTTGTACAGAATTTTCCGTTGTTGGCAAGAGCCCTAGATGCTTGCTAATTCAAAGCGCGTCTATGGCACTTGACCCGCTGGTTAAAGGTGCATTACCGGCCGTATGCGGGAAGAAATGACGCACGACGTCAGCGGCACAGGTACTATTCGGTTTTAGGAATGGTGTACTCGATATCACCATGCGGCCTGGGGATGACGTGAACCGAAACCAGTTCACCGACCCGCTCAGCAGCTGCGCCGCCGGCATCCGTAGCAGCTTTTACCGCTCCGACATCACCACGCACAAAAACAGCCACGAGACCGCCGCCCACAAATTCGCGGCCGACGAATTTCACCTTCGCAGCCTTTACCATTGCATCCGCCGCTTCAATGGCGCCTACCAGACCTCTGGTCTCTACCATACCCAACGCTTGTTCAGCCATTCTTCTTTACCTCCCAATCTAAGGTTTTTGATTTTTAGTTAATAAAGCACAATTTTCCTTATAAAAAACTTTAGGATATAAAACTACCTGATACTGGATACTCGATACTGGATACTCGATACTCGATGCTCGCTACTTGATGCCAGATGTTTGATACTGGATGCATGATACCAGTTACTTGTCATTTGTAGCCGATAACTGGATACTGGTAACTGATCACTGGAATCTGACTACTTGTCACCGGCCACTGTTTACTGATTTATGTTAGGAATTCGGTTGTTTTTGGTATAATACAATGCGGTACCGAATATTGACTCATTCAACTTAATCAACCCAATCAACTCAATAAACTTAATCAACCAATCAACCAAAAAAAAGCTCTATCAACTATGCGCTTCTACCACTCTCCAAACGCCAGCCAGCAACTCGCACGACATTTCTAGCATCCAGTATCGAACATCCAGCATCGAGGATCAGCGTTTCAATCGAATTGCTCTGGCCTGCATGGACCATTCTTTGGGGACTTCTACCGTCACAGTCGCGGTCTGATCCATTCTTTTAGTCTGGCGGACGGCAACAACCTTTGCATCGCCTAATGTCTGGCCGGCACGATCCAACGCGCTGACGACATCTCCCTTTTGCGGAAGCGGCCGGTATTCGTATGGCATCATGACCGTAGCCCTGCCATCGGAGAGGCTTTCGTCCACCATGACGATCGCCTGCCCCGGACAGATATAGACGCAGGTTTGACAGGCGACGCATTTTTCGCCATCCAGGTGGGGAAGACTGGTAATGTCATCGCCCACTATGATTGCATCCACATTGCAGCTGGATTCACAGGGGTTGCAGGGAATATCTTCCAAGCATTCGATCGACGCCACCGGGCCTTTTCGACGTCTGGCCTCGGAAGGAATTCCCGGGCTGTTTTTTAGTTCTTCGTCAGTCAGAAAGCCCGTTATTGAGGAATCAGAGGGCATTCATCGTTCCTTTCATCACCGCGTTTAAATATTCTTTGGCTGTGCCGCGCCGCTCACCGTGGCTTCCGCTGCGCAGGCCTTTCATGCTCTTGTATTGTTGAGCGCGTTGCTCCAAAAACGACTGCTCGTCCAGATAGCCCAGACTATGTGCAATCGCCAATCCGGCAATCCGACCTTCGATAACGGCTGTGCTGGCTTCTTCGATACCCGACACATCTCCAGCCACGTAGATGCCCTCAACGGATGTTTTCTGGTTCTCATCATGGGCGGGCAATCTACCGCCCAGGGCCGGCACGAATGCCGTTTTGCAGCCCGCCATTCGCAGCAGTTGCGTCATAGGGTTAAGGCCGACCGCGATACAGATGGTATCCACATCAAAACGTTTTTCGGTTCCAGCGATCGGTTTCCAGGAGTCGTCGACTTGAATGATGGTGGCGCCTTCGACGCAATCACTGCCATGGGCAGCTTTAATCGTGTGGGACATAAAAAACGGCACACCGACTCTGGCAATTTTGGCGGCATGGACGGCATACCCGCCGATTTCGGGTGCGGCATCGATGACTGCCGCCACGCGACTGCCGGCCTGCATCATCTGGTAGCTGACAATGACGCCCACGTTGCCGGATCCCACCATGAGGATGTCGTTTCCCGGCCGGATCCCATGTATGTTGGCCATGGTTTGAGCCGCTCCGGCACCGATGACACCGGGCAGCGTCCAACCAGAGAAGGGGATCATATTTTCCGATGCACCGGTAGCTACCAGGGTTTTCTGGGCTTTGACCTGCTCGATGCGATCTTTGATCATGACATTCATGGCGCCATTTTCATAAATACCCAGTACCACCGAATCCAAGGAGACTTCCACGCCAAGCTCTTTGGCTTCCTTTAAAAAACTGTTGCCGATGTTAAATCCCCGTTCCTTGGCACGATGTTCCTGGGATCCGAAAAATTTGTGAATCTGCTTGAACAGCTGGCCGCCGGGACGGTCATTTTCATCATAGACGATCACCTCGACACCGTTTTTGGCGGCTTCAATCGCCGCCGCCAGACCCGCTGGTCCGGCACCCACACAAATCATTTCATATCGGCGCATGACTTACTCCGTTTTCTTCTCCGGACCCTTTCCTTTTTGGGTTTCGACGACCATTCCCGCCTTCAGCGGTTCGACGCAGGTACGGACGTTGGGTTGGCCGTTGACGACCATGATGCAATCCGTACAGCGGCCGATGGCGCAAAACATGCCGCGGGGTTCATTGCGGCGGGATGTATAGCGGTGAATCATGACACCCTTGCCGCGCAGAGCAATGGCGATGGGCTCACCCTCGAAGCCTTCCATGGTTTGTCCATCAAATGTAAATCGGACCGTGTCGCCTTTTTCAAAGGTTCCCAGAATCGGGTGTTCTTCGATACGCATAATTGTTGATCCTGCTGATTCGCAATTATCGATTAAGAAGACAGAATCCATCTGCTGCCCAAAACAATAAATGGATTCTGGATTCTTGATGCTGGATTCTGGATAATTTCGATGGTTAAAGGTTACGGTTGTTGATCGAGTATCGAGCATCCTGCATCGGCGTCATTGACTCACCACACTCATTTAAGGCCACCGACTGAAAATATTTGCGATGACGTTGTTTAAGGTCTAAAAAAAGCCAAAAGCTTCGGTAAACGTATAGTTGGTGCCCACCAGCGGAATGCCGGTCATCGCGCAGGATTCAAGGGTCATGGACCTCAGATCCTCACGCTCCATATTGGCCAAAGCCGTTTTACCGGCGGCCTTGGCAATCAGAACGGCCTCGTAGGTCATGCCCTGGATATAATTGGCGACTTTTTGGGCGGCGTCGTCAATACTGAGCTTTAGGCGGCGTACCGGGTCCTGGGTGCCGATGCCAAACGCGCAGTTGCCTTCATGGCAACGCAGGCAGACAACGCAGCCCATGGCAACCATCGCTCCGGTTCCGATGGCGACCGCATCCGCGCCCAGAGCCAGCGCTTTGACAACATCGGATCCATCCCTGATGCCGCCGGAGACAACCAGGCTGATTTCCTCTTTAACGCCCATTTCTTCCAAAGCACGGACAGCCTGAACCAGGGCAGGCAGGGTAGGGATGCCAAGGTGGGCTGAGGCAACCACGGGGGCTGCGCCGGTACCACCTTCGGATCCGTCAACAACGATCCCATCGGCACCGGTCTTGGCCGCAATTTTGACATCCTCCTTGACGCGGCCCGCGGCGATTTTAATAAATATCGGTATCTTCCAATCGGTGACGTCTCTGAGTTCCTGGATCTTAAGGACCATGTCATCCGCACCAAAGATATCTCCGTGACGCGGATGACTGTGCAGATCAATGCCTACCGGAAGCTGACGGAATTCGGCGATTTCTTTGGTGATTTTGCTTCCCATCAGATGACCGGAAAGACCGGGCTTGGCGCCAATGCCGCAGATGATTTCCAATGCATCCGCTGCTTCAATATTTTCTAGAGAAAAGCCCATGCGGCTGGGGGTAATCTGGACCACTTGTTTGTAAGAATTGTCCCTTTCCTCCGGCAGCAAACCGCCTTCTCCATTGTTGATGGAGGTTCCCACAATCTGGGTGGACTTCGCCAGAGCGGTTTTGGCCTCTTTGCTGAGTGCGCCGTAAGACATACCGGAGATCATGATGGGGGTCTCAATGACCAGGGGATTTTTGGCAAAGCGTGATCCCAGGACGGTTTGCGTCCGGCAGTCTTCACGGTAGGTATCGATGGACAGACGTGAGAGCTGCGAAGGCAAAACCAGAAGATCGTCAAAGGAGGGGTACTTTTTAGTTGAACCGCAGCCGCGGATACGATGCTTGCCCGTTTCGGCTTTGTGTTTGATCTCAGAAATCGTCTCGGGGTTCCAGACTCCGCGCTGGACATCCTTTGCCTTAGGTTTTTTTGCTTTTTCCGTCATTTTGGCGCCTCCGTCCGTTTATGGGTTGGTTTGAACAGAACGTATTCATGCCGGCCGGAGACGTTCGGCACGATACTTTTAAAGTCATCCACTGCCTGTTCAATATTGTATTTTTTAAATAACGCCTCTACGGCTTTTTTTTCTTTGTCTTCAATGGAGATCAGGGTGACATTTCCGCCGAGTTTATTTTCAACCTCCGGATCGAGAACGTGGATGACACCGTTATACATCGACTCTCCAATACCTTTGCCGACGTTGCCCAGGAAAATGATGCGACCCCCCAGGGTCATTTTGCCGCACCAAAGACCCACGTTGCCGCACACAATCAGATTGCCGCCCTTCATGCCCCAACCGGCGCGGCTGCCGCTATGGCCTTTGACCACAATGGTGCCGCCCACCATGGAGGGCGCGCAATTACTGCCCGTGTTCATCTCAACGATAATTTCACCGGCACTCATATTGTCACCTGTATATAAACCGGTATTACCCTTGATGATGATTGCCGGCCCCTGCAAAAAACCGCCGGTATAAAACCCGGTGCTGCCCTCCACCGACACCGTCCGCTTGCCTTTGAGCGCCGTGGCGAAGTTATGAACGGAATGGGGGTTCTCCACAACAATATCGTCGTCTTGCCGGATCAACTCTCTGAGTTTGCGATTCACATCCCGAGTGCTCATCCCAGCTATATCTAAACGGACCATACCCTTACACCTCCTGGTTCCATCTCCGTCGCATAGACATCGGAGATAATGGGGGTTAGTGAGATCTGTTCCGACCCGAAAAGAACAGTTCCGTCTTCTCCTTCATAAAATACCACCGGTTTAAATGCCAGCCGATCCCGCAAAGCACCAATCTGGTCACCGGTGGCGACCAAAATGGTAAAGAGTCCGTCAAAAGTGTCCAGAGCCGTGTGAAGGGCGCCTTCCAGGTCCTGTCCCTTTTCCTTCATCTGATAAGCGATAAAATGAGCAGCCATTTCACTGTCATTGACCGTCTTGAAACGGATTCCCAGATTCTCGAGTTTCCGTCTCATTTTGAAATAGTTCGTAAACTGGCCGTTGTGCACAAGGGACAATTCCGGGTAGATGTAGGACACAAATGGGTGGGCGAAGTTGATATTCTCTACGCTTTCGGTTGCCAGCCGAACATGACCGATGCCGTGTGTACATGTGCCGGCTTTAATTTCATGGGATTTTATAAGATCTTCGGCAGAGCCCTGATCCTTGTAAACTTTGATTTGTTTTCCCAGAGAGTGAACGCAGAGTTTGGGATTGGTGTCAATGTCCCAGTGCAGCTGGGATATTTGGGCCGCATCCATGTCAACGGCGCCTTCGAAGAAGGTGAAGACGCCCACTCCGCTATAGATTTTTGAATCAATAATCCGACCGTAATTTTGAATGATCTCCTTAAGATCCTTTTCATAAGCCGGATCGGTCATTGAGACCCGTGCCTGAATGTCAGCGCGCTGCTCATAAATAGCCAGCCCGGTGGCGTCCCGGCCCCGGTGGACAAGTTCTTTGAGCATATTGATCAGGTCGGATTCCAGCGTTTCACTTTGTTGGACGATAAGTCCTGCTATTCCGCACATGGCGAACCTCCCAGGTTAATTCGGCGACCAGCGCCTCCGTTTCGAAAATTTGTAGCCGATGTTTACTGAGTTGTTGTATTTCAAGGTAATAAATGAACTAAAATTCAAAATGACTAAAATGAGCTAATATATTGGAATCCTATCGTTTTTAATAGACAGGATACCTTAACCCTGGCCCAGACCGATCACCCGAATGAATTACTCATAAATTAGGTTTGCAATGACACATAGGCAAAATTAATATGCCTAAACGTGTAGCGACAGGGCGGGCTTTAGGCAATTTAGGCATTTTAAATTTTAGGCACTTTTGTTCTTTACTATAACTGAAAGGAGTATTCATTAAACTCCCAATCCGTAACATATTTGCGGAACCGGTCCAATTCGTCTTCTTTAAGGGCCACAAAAGCTTGAATCAGTTCCGGGCCCATGGCCTCACACAGCACCTTGTCCGCTTTGAGTTCTTCCAAGGCGTCACGGAGGTAAAAGGGCACGGTATCATATGTTCCCGGTTCCACGCCGTAAATATCGCCCACCGCATGTTCCCCCGGATCAATTTTATTCTCGATGCCGTCCATCCCGGCGGCAAAGGCGGCAGCGAAGATCAGATAAGGGTTGGCCGAGGCGCAGGGGGCACGGTTTTCCACCCGGGATGCCGGACCTCTCTCGCCGGGAACGCGGCAATAGACCGTGCGGTTGTCCAGCCCCCAGGCTAGATAGTAGGGCGCGAAAGAGTCGGGGACATAGCGTTTGTACGAATTGATGGTTGGTGCAAACAGGGCCGACATTCCTTTGGCATGGGCCATTTGGCCGCCGATGAAATAACGCGTCAAATCAGAAATCCCATGCTGGCCTTCTGGATCATCAAAAAGGTTTTTGCGGGTCTTAGGATCACTTAACGACAGGTGAATGTGGTATCCGCTGCCACCGCCGTCGGTGGTGGGACGGCCCATAAAGGTCAGATGCAAATTGTTCTGGGTCGCCATTTCCTTGCAGACATATTTGAAAGTGAAGGAGTCATCG
>CALZJV010000196.1 GCA_945787595.1 uncultured Desulfobacterales bacterium
CCTTCGATGGCCATTTCCACGGTTCCATGTCCGGTCAGCATGATGACTTCAGTCAATGGTTTCAGGTTCTTAATTTCGCGCAGAACTGCGGTTCCTTCAATTCCCGGTAAACGCACGTCAAGGATAACCACATCAAAATTGTAGTTTGTTATTTTCTCAATGGCATCCTCACCAGTCAGGGAAGTCGTTACGTCATAGTCGCGCATAGACAATCTTTCAGATAAGGCATCAACAAACTGCTCTTCGTCATCTACAATTAACAAGCGAGCTTTCATGTTCTTTCCTTCTTTTCAAGATGTTTGGCAAATGATTGAATATTTAAGGTTTGGATTCGCGTTAGTATCTTAACTGTGAATTTTGTGCATTTTATGGCAAAACATTTTCGCCACTAAGACACCAAGACACAAAAAATAAATTTAACCAAAAAGTTTCACGTTTCCCTTTGTGTTTTTGTGCCTTTGTGGCTATTTTTTCCGGTTTATCCAGGTTATGATATAAAATTAAGATTTTACCGACTGAATTCATTGTCAATGTTTTTAGATAGTCGCAGAACAACCTCTTCGCGGCCGTGTTCTACCGTCAAATCCGCCGCCAGCATAGCTGCCAGGTTCTTCACACGATCAGATGGAAAAGTTGCCAACAGCTCCTCAGAGAGACCTGCCAGCCGTCGGAACCGAATTCGAACGCTGTTTTCGGTTTCTTCGACGACCAGTTCAATCCGTTTCTCATCTCCGTTGGCGGACATGGAGAAATCCAGGCACATCCAGAGAAGGTTCATTAATAAAAATGGAGCTGTCAGGATCGTGACCGGATTTTCCGGCAGCTGCAAATTCACCTTAACACCTCGCATAACGGCAAGTCTGTTTGCCAGGGCCATAAACAGTTCGATGATTTGATTCAGGTCAACCTCGGCGACGGTTTTGTCGATACTGTGAGCGAAGCGATTCATGTTGTTAAGGATCCCATCCGCCCGGCCGATCTGTTTTTGCACCACTGCCGCCATCGTTTTCAGCCGTGCCGGATCAATCGGTTGCCCCCGGTCCGTCATTAAGGTAAGGTCTTCCAACAGGCCCGCATTCTCATTGATAATCGCTAGTACATTTTTAATTTCGTGGGATACCGAAGCCGTTATTTTTCCATAAAACTGGAGACCGGTCTCACCGATGCTATCTAGTTTATCATGCATTTAATTTTCCATTTTAGGTTCTGTAGAAAAATCCTTTGGGTTGTTTTCGTCCACATCAAGCGGTATTCTGATATTGAAACTAGTCCCTTTGCCAAGTTGGCTTTCAACGCTGATTGTCCCTCCGATTTCCTGAACAAGGGCATAGGTTACCGATAAGCTCACGCCGGTTCCGTCATGTCTTGCTTTGGAATAAAAAAACGGATCGAAAATGTGTTCCAGATCAGACTCCGGTATGCCGGGACCGTTATCAGTAAACGAAATCGTAACAAAATTCTTTCTGTCTTGCACAGCCGTAATTTCAAGGTGGCCGCCATCCAGCATGGCACCGATGGCGTTGTTAAACAAATTGAAAAATACCTGCTCCAGTTTGCCACGATCACTCTCAAACTGCGGAAAATTCTTCGATATCTGCACCGTGACGGTGATGGATCTATATTCGGCATCTTTGGATAAAACGTTTCTAACCTCGTCTATAATTTCCTTTAAATCGATGATCTGGACGCTCAGATTGAGGTGCCGGGAAAAATTCAAAAGCCCTCTGGTAACGGCCGCGCAGCGCTGCACCGTGGAAATCACCGAATCCACCAGGTCGATGAGTTTGGGATCTTTGGCATAGGTCGCGGTCAGCGTGAATATGTCTTTGATGTGCCCGGCCTTTTCGTTAATGATGGCCAGCGGGTTGTTGATTTCATGGGCCACCCCGGAAGCCAGGCGCCCCAGGGAGACCATCTTGTTGGCGTACTCCACCTGATGCAGTGTGTCGACCCTTTCTTGGTCGGCTAGGTGGATCTGATTGACCAGATGCGTGGCGACCCCGAGCGTAACCAGCAGGATCATAATGATGCTTGCCGCCAGTATTGCCGCAAATGCCCAGGTCGTTTTATACCAGGGTTGAATGCGTTCGCTTTGTTCTTGGATCATCATCAGAATAAATGGGGTGTCCGGTATATGGGCATAACCGATGACGATTCGATCGTTTTTATCATTGATGCTTTCAAAAACCTGCGCCTTGGGAGAATATTCCGGCAGCGCCATCGGAATTTTATTAAAGACCGGTCCATAATAACGAGAAGGGGTCTGTAACACACCATCGCGGTTGATAATAAAAAGATCTCCCTTGGCGCCCACATCAATTTGGGCGATGGGTTCCGTGAGCTGTTCCGGCTTGAAAACCGCATGCAGCACGAAAAAGGAGCCGTCCGCCAATTCGCGCTTGACCGCGAAATCAACATGGGGTTCATTGCGCGGTCCTGTGACCAATTCGCTAATATAGACGCCACGGTCCAAAACTTCACGAAACCAGTGTTGCTGGTTGAAATCCAGGTCTGCCATTTGATGCGAGCCGGCATGGGATATCTGATTACCGCTGCTGTCGATGACACCCAAATCGATGAAACCACCAAACCGTTTATTGAGGTTCTCCAGAATGCCAGCCAGGCGGGCAGGGGCCTTCAAGGTTTCCAGCCTATGATCATGGGCAATAAAATCCAGTACCGATTTGCGTTCAGTCAGAAACAAGGAAACCGATCGCCAGGAATTCGAAACCAGCTGGGACGTGCGTAGCGCGAGTTCCGACTCAATGGTTTCCATGGTTAGCCGGTATCCGGAAAGGGCCCAGATGATTAAGGGCACAAGCGCTACTGTCGCCGTCACCAGAATCGCCCGCTTCCAGATCCGCAGGAAGTCAAAGTGGTGTTTGTATGGTCCGGCGGTGACGTCTTTGTGATCCAGAAAACCGGGTTTAAATTTTTTAAGTATAGACATGTTTTAAACCATGCATGTAATTTAGACGTTTATTATAATAGGCTGATATAGCGGAATAAACGAATGCCTAAAGTGATCTAATTCATTTCAAATTTTAGCTCATTTTCTCAATTAAATATCCTCAATCCTTTTTGTCCTTCTTCTGCCGTATTTTTTCGTTGGCTTTTTGAATCGTTTCACTGAGGACATTGATATCCAGGGGTTTTTGCAGATAGGCAAAAGCGCCCAGCTCCATACATAACTGCCGGTCTTCTTCGTGACCGTGTCCGGTCAGAATAATGACCTCGATCTCCGGGCGTGTTTCTTTTACTTTCCGCAAAACCTCTAAGCCGTCAACACCGGGCATTTTAAGATCGACAATGATGACCTCCGGTTCATCCTCTCGGATCAGGTTAAGCGCAGACTCGCCGTCATAGGCGATGGCCGAACCCATATGCCGCATCATCAGTCGTTCGGACAATGTCTGAACGAATTCGCGCTCATCGTCCACTAATAGCACTTTGGACGGCATTTCAAAATTGTGCTTACGATAGATATCGGTTTTGTGAAAATCCTTGCCGATTTTCGTTTCCACCGATTTAACTCCGGCAATCGGTTCGGCGATTGATTTGAGTTCCTCCTGGAGCCGGTTGAGCATGAGTACATGTTTGTTGATGGTCAACGTAATGGCGCCGTTTTTAGCGCTAGCTTTCACGGTATGTCCCTGCAGAACCAGAGCGACCTCTGTTTCAGCAGCCAGCCGAAAATCCTGCAGGGCCTGCTTGGATTCGGTTGTCTGCCAGATGATATCCTTGCCGACATATTCCACTATGAAGGCTACCGCATCCTGCACCGACATTTTATCAACCGGAATGACAATATCATAAAGAGCGGGATCCCAGGGATCATCGTTGCCAAAAAGAGAGTCAATCCAAAATGAACAATCTTCTTCGTGCCTTTGAACAAGCTTGGCGGCGTCTTTTTCCGATATACCCTGCTGCTCGGCTGCAGCTTCAATTCGGTACTTTTTGGGCGCAATCAAACACACCCTGAGGCAATGGCTGACGGCTGCGGGGATAAGCTGTCCGGAAAAGCAAGTGATTAAAGCATTGTCGGTGCTGATCAAATCGGCAACCGCCAGTTTGATATAGGCCAGGGACCGCTCTTTTTCGAGGGTGAAATTATTGAACACCGAAGTTTTGGCGGAGAAGGCCCGTTTAATTTTGCTTTGCGCCATTTCTGAGCGCCGGCTTGCTTCGGCGACAATTTCGTCGTCGGTAAGGTGCCTGTATCCTGTGTGGGCAATAACCTCCCGGACAACAGGGTCTTCCTGACAGAAACCGCCGCTGAATATGGTAATGATCGGCATTTAATTCTCCCTTTTTTAAGATGACCGGGTAATGCGACATACGCTCGTCAACGGACAATTTATTTCTTCCCCGCCCCTATGGGTTTGTGCGTGAATGGCGGAGATGGCTTTTTCAATGGTCGGATAGATATGATCCTCGCCGATTTTCACGAGCAAATGGGTTTGCCTGAAGACTTTCATGACCGAACGGTTCACCGCGCTCAAGGAAATATCAATTCCGGCGCTTCTGACCCGATCGACAGTTAAAGATAAGGCTTCTTCTCCGGATGAGTCAATATCACTGATGCTGCCGGCGGAAATGATAATGTGTTTGAGATCCGATTTCGATCGCCGGCGATTTCTAATCTGGTCTTCGAGGTAACTGGCGTTAGCGAAAAACAAAGGTCCATCAAAGCGAACCACGTCAATATAGCGGCATTCCTGCAACCCGCTGGCTACAGCGTCATGAAGGGTGCGGTCGACGTCCAGGGACAGATCGACGATTTTAGGACGCATGCTTTTATAAAGGAAAACGAGGATGGACAGGGCGACGCCTATCATGATGCCCCGGTCCAGGTGAGGTGCGAATGCCAGGGTGCCGATAAAGGTAATGATAGAGATCGCACCATCGTACCACTGGGCCTGCCATGCATGGATAAAGCCTTTGACATTTATCAGCCCCACGACTGCCATCATGATAATTGCCGCCAATACCGATTGGGGCAGATGGTAGAAAAGCGGTGTCAGAACCAATAATACCACTACCACAGTCAGACTGGTGAAGACACTGGATAAACCGGAGACAGCTCCGGACTGAAGGTTGACGGCCGATCTGGAAAAAGAACCGGAAATCGGGTAACTTTTAGCGACAGCGCCACAAATATTTGCCAGACCCTGGCCGATGAGCTCACGGTTGGGATCAAGCCTCTGGCCGGTCTTGGCGGCCATTGCCTTGGCAACGGAAATAGCCTCCATAAAGCCCAGCAGTGAAATGATGACCACAAAGGGCAAAAGATGCATGATGGTATGATAATCGATATGGGGCAGCGAAAATGAAGGTAGTCCCCGGGGAATATTGCCAACGACATCGCCGCCCCCGATCATTTGTAAACGGTCCGTTTGCAGGGCGGTGCTACCGACTTTAAGTCGCCAGATGCGGCCGTCACCTTCAGCGTGGCCGGCAATTTCGTTGATCGGATAAAACGCAAGTGCGCCGTCCTTATCTCTGACAGCCCCAAAAAGGAAGCTGCGTATCTGCTTGCGGTAGTCGGCGGCGTCCTCTTTATATTGTTCGATTCGCAAGGCCATACGCTCCGCCGCATGCTTGGTGTCGAGTATTGCGTGCGAATCCAGCGCAGCCCGGTTCACATTGAGCGTCTGTATCAGTTCCGCTCTTTTTTCGGTCATACCCGTGATGGATCCGATGGTGTGGTTGTATTTTGTAACCGCCTGTTTGACTTGTTCTGAGTGGATGGCCGCAATATCCGCAGCAATGTTGTTTTCAAACCCAAAACCCCAGGAAAGACCGGTGGTAGCAACCACGGCCACGAGAACATTCGGAAGCCTTGGTGCTACCCGCTTTAACCCATACATAATAATGAAGGCCAGAGCGCCCATAAACAGCGTGGGCCAATGGGTATAGTGTCCGGCGGTTTTAAAAACGCGGTAGATCGTTTCGTAATGATGGGGGGCCTTGTCGACATGGATACCGAATAGCTTTGGCAGCTGTGATGTGGCGATGATAAGAGCCGCTGCATTGGAGAAACCGTTTACCACGGGATGGGAGATGAAGTTGACAACCAGTCCTAATTTTAGCACCCCAAGGGCGAATTGAAAGACGCCGACCAGCAGCGCCAGCAAAATGGCATACGCAATGTATTGCGAACTTCCGGCGGTGGCCAGAGGCTCGAGGGTTGTGGCGGTTAGAAGCGATACCACCGCCACCGGCCCGGTGGCCAGCTGGCGGCTGGAGCCCAACAGGGCTGCGACCATCGGCGGTAGTAAGGAGGCGTAGAGTCCGTAATAGGGCGGCAGCCCGGCTAGTTCAGCGTAGGCCATGGACTGGGGGATGAGCACCAGCGCCACTGTCAGCCCCGCCAAAATATCCATTTTCAGGCCGGTGCCGCCATAGCCGTGCGGCCATTCGATATATGAAAAGATGCTTTTCATCATGCAGTTTTCATCTAAACGGAGATGTCCCCTCCCTCGTGATTGAAAAATTGACTGAGTTATCGATCAGTTTTACGATTATCAATCAGCACGGTCAAGATTAATTTTAGGATGGATAACCTTTCACAGTTCAAAGGTTCTGGATTCAGGGTTCAGCCCCGCCGCTGGCCAGAAAAGCGGCCAGTTTGATCGAATAGAAAACTTAACGAAATGCAATTCTATCTTTTTGACAGGATCAACAGGATGGACAGGATATATAGTTATACTAAAACAAAATAATCCTGATAATCCTGTAAATCCTGTCTAAATTAATGAAGTTTCATACGAGCGTTCAGAGGTTCAGGTTTCAGCTAGATTTCTGTCATCCGACCTCTGAGCTCTGAAATCTGTCATCTGTCCTCTTTTCTCGGACATTTGAAACCTTAAGCCGGCTTGTTGCCGGCCGGCCTCCGGAAAATCTCCGATCGCTGCTCTTGGTTAGCCGTTGTTTGACACAGGTAAAAAAGTATTTATATTCACCAGTACTTACCGTCTATGAATATTAAGTCTTAAAGAACCCTGAATACCCACTGCGGACTAAAAATAATTCTTATTGAGAACGCCAATGGAAACCGTCGTACCTGAAAAAGCGGCATTGTTGAATCGCCTCTCACAAGGTGGATTCGATGTCCCCGATTTTATTTACGTTTCAGCGGATGACTTTAAAAATGAGAATTTTGAGACCCTGGAGGCTTTCCTGGATCAACACCGTGAAAGCTTTAAAGTCATTGCCCGCAGTTCTCACCCAAAAGAGCAATACTTCAAAGGTGGTACCTTCGACTCTCTGGAGATCTATGCCGACCTGGGAGGCATCAAGTATGCCAGGAAAAAAATCATTAATCTGGCCAAAACGGCCAAACAGCTCTCAATCAGAAGACAGCAAAAATTCAGCAATGCCCCTGATATTAAAATAGAGAATATGGGGATGATCGTCATGCCGTTTATCAGCGGTGCGAGCGTCATGGCAAAAATGATTGGAAATCGCTGGGAGTTTGGCTACTCTCGCGACCGGAGCCATAAAATCCAGCGTGAACCCTATATAACCCGAACTCCGCATGACATTAGCCTGCTGCAATTATCAGAAGACATTCAGAAGTATCTGGGCTTCAAGTGTGAAATCGAATTTGTTATTTCCGAACAGGGTGAGATCTATGTTGTTCAGGCCAAAGATATCTCTCACATCGACCCCATTGAATTTAAACTGGGTGAGAGATCCGTCCATCTTGACGGCATTCGCCGGGTTCGAAGGAACCATAACTTCCGTGAGCGGCCGGTATACGTGATGGACAACAAAACTTTTTATTTAAACATTATCAGTAAATGTGAAGAATTTGTTCTCGGCAATGGAGATTCAAAGCCGACCCTTGAAGAAATACTTGAGATTATCACCCTCTACCAAGCGGAACTTAAAGCCTTCGCATTGAAGCATCACCGGTTTTGCGTGCTGGGCCTGTCGATTCAGGAACCGGAAGAACTTTACCAGATTGCCAATCACTATCTGGACGACTATCCGGAAATGCAGGCCAAACTATCCCGGGCCCTTCATGACAATTTGTATAAAATCGATTATTTTCTATCCGAAACCGACACCCTGATCGCCAAAGATAAATTCAGGCTCAATCTTTGCGGGCATGATGCTTATGGGATTGATACCGTTCGCAACCCGATGTGGTCCGTATTCTGGCAAATGGATAAGCACGAAAAGACGGTAAAAAAATTCAAAAAGCTTAAATTCAAAACCGGGGACACTGTCGGTATAGAAATTGACTCTTATGAAAAGCCGATCGTTTATCGACTTTAGGGCGTTCAGGGTTGTGGGGTTCAAAGGTTCAGGGTTCAGAGATACTGGCTTAATCGGGATTAAGCGCTATTAAGTCCTGATGGAAAACTTAGCGCACCCGCGCTGCCATTCGAGGTTTTATCAAGCACTCGGTATCATATGAGCAAGGTCCACAAAATAAAGATAACCCTGATACCTGAACGCTGAAGCCCGAACTTCTGAACCTCTTAACTCTTGGACCCAGAACCCAGAACCGCTTCTTTAAGATACCGGAAGACTTCTGTTCCCTCGACAGCGGCCTTTTCCTTCCCCTGTACTACTTTCTGAAAGAAGTCTATTTTTGCCTTGTTCATGTTACTGACTTGATCTTTTATGATCCTAAGGGAGTTGTCTACACGGCTTAAAGCCACCACCGGTCCATAGAAAATCTCTCCGCCGGCTTTTTCGCTGACGGTGCCAAAGATTTCATGGTGCGGGATCCGAAACGCTTTTGGTGGTGGCTTGTAACTCAACAATTCAGCAAGCAGGCAGAGGCTTTCCCGAATGCCCTCGGTGTATCCATTTTTCAGGGAATCCGAACCTTCCTGAGCAATCGCTGTTATGTCGGATTCTTTATAAGTGAGATCCAAACGATCGATGCATTTTTTTTGAACGATTTTAACCGACTCTTCTTTGCGGCTGAGCTTCACGTCTGAGTCCTTTAAGATTTTAATTATGTTTCTGATGTTCAGCATTTCCTTGGTATAGGGACTTTTCCGCATAACTACGTCTTCAACGGTGGTTTTGTAAATGGGCAGCTCATTGTCCAGCACCAGGATGTTGCTTTGCCCGTCATCAGTTCTTTCGATGTAAAGATCGAGGTCCCGTTCTTTTTGATACTGGTAGGGGCCCATCTCCAATAGGCTGCGCATGGCATCTTTATCTATTTTGAGACCGCTTTCCGAGGGCCCGATGGATTTCAGAATTTTTCGCGAAAGCAGGTTTATCTGGATTTTTTTTAATAGATTTTCTTTGAAGGGCATGGAGCCTCCTTATTAATACTTAAATTGAACTTTTCAAATTCTAAAATACCTATCATAAAGCCCATATTAAGTCCATCGATTCGTAAATACGATGACGTATTTACTCACTCAGAACTTAGTTCTGCCTGCGACGAGCCCTTCGGGGTTGAGTCCAATGTTGCATCATTTCATTTCACCCGCTTTCTGACCACTTGACCTTCGTTGCTTATTGATATAATTAGGGCGGATATTTATAGCTGGCAGGTAACATTTAAAAAGGATACGTCATGACTGACTCGGTTAAATTGATTTACGGCGATAAAGAGTATGAGCTCCCGGTAGTAGTAGGTTCGGAAGGGGAAAAGGCCATCGACATTTCAAAACTCAGGCAGAAAAGCGGGTTGATAACACTTGATCCCGGATTTGCCAATACCGGAAGCTGCTCCAGCAAGATTACCTTTATGGATGGCGAAAAAGGAATTTTGCGATACCGGGGCATTCCGGTGGAGCAGCTGGCCGAGGAGTCAACATTTAAGGAGACAGCCTATCTTCTCATTAACGGGAGATTGCCAAAGCAAAAGGAATTGACTGACTTTTCAATTTTGCTCAATGATAATTCCCTGGTGCACGAAGACATGCGTGCTTTTTATGAGAACTATCCCCGCTCTTCCCACCCCATGGGGATTCTTTCTTCCATGGTCAATGCATTGCGAAGTTTTTATCCGACGTTGGACAACCTGGAAGAAGAAATCAATATGACCGTTACCCGGCTTCTTTCCAAAGTCCGGACCCTGGCCGCCATGTCCTATAAAATTTCAAGAGGGCATAAGGTTGTATACCCGCGGCCTGATCTGGCTTATTGTGCCAATTTTTTAAACATGATGTTCGCCTCTCCAGTCAGGCCTTATGGGATAGATCCGGATGTGGTCAAATCCTTGAATGTATTTTGGATTTTGCATGCGGACCACGAGCAGAACTGTTCGACATCCGCGGTTCGAGTGGTTGGAAGTGCCCGGGTAAATCTTTATGCGGCGATTTCCGCCGGTATTGCCGCCCTCTGGGGGCCGCTGCATGGCGGCGCCAATCAGGCCGTCATCGAAATGCTGACCCATATTGCCGAAAATAATGATATGAAACGAGCGATTGAGCGGGCCAAGGATAAAAATGATCCGTTCCGGTTGATGGGCTTTGGTCACCGGGTCTACAAAACATTTGATCCAAGAATGAAAATCATGAAAAAAATGTGCGACACATTGTTGAAAAAATTGAATCTTTCAGACCCGCTGCTGGATGTAGCCATTGAACTTGAGCAGATTGCTTTAAAGGATGATTATTTCATTGAGCATAATTTGTATCCAAACGTCGACTTTTACAGCGGGATTGTGTTGCGTGCCATTGGAATTCCCACCAACATGTTCACCGTGATGTTCGCCATCGGCAGGCTTCCGGGATGGATCGCCCAGTGGAAGGAAAGTATCGATGATCCCAACTGGAAACTCTGCCGTCCGCGCCAGATCTATACGGGGCCTAAAGAAAACCGGTATGTTCCCATTGAAGAAAGATAGGTTTCTTTAGGTTATAAATGCCTAAATTGCCTAAAGTGATCTAAAATGCCAAAAATTAATGTATTCTGTCTGTTTTAAAATGATAGAATACCCGTGAAATTGTCTCAAGTTTGGTTGTAGGTTACCGATATATGATCACATAAATAATGACATTGTATTAATACCTACAAATAGCTGGAGTGAAGCGACACCTTAATTTTAGGCACTTTTGGCATTTTAGTACACTTTAGGCAATTCCTTTTATGTTCATCATCCCTCTAATCGGAAAAATCAGTTGGCGCAATCCGCCCTTTGTGACCATCGGTATCATTTTGTTAAATTGTCTGGTATTTTTTCTGTTCCAGGCAGGCGAATCCGATAAACAATACGAAGTTTCGCGCTATTATTTTGAATCCGGGTTGGCGAACATCGAAGTGCCACGCTACATCGCCTACCGCGAAGGCGACTTTCAGGAATCAGACGATTCATTAGACACGCAACAGTTCGATGAAGATACAATGGTTCGTTTTTTCCAGGAGATGGAACGGGATTATGCTTTTCTTAAAAAACTCAACAATGATGAGATCATTTTACCCTCAGATCCGCAATATGCCGAGTGGAAGTATCTAAAAAAAGAATATGAACATCAGCGATCTCAAATCATCGCCCTGCAATACGGTTTCAGACCGGCTTACAAATCGTTTTTGACGGCCTTTACCTATATGTTTTTACACGGCAGTGCCGGTCACCTGTTCGGCAATATGGTCTTTTTATGGATTGTCGGCTGTATGCTGGAAATGGGGTTGGGCCGTTTGCTTTACTCCGGACTTTATATTTGCGGCGGACTCATAGCAGCAGGGGTGTTTTGGTTGATATATATGGACAGCACCATACCGGTTGTGGGGGCTTCCGGGGCCATCGCCGGATTGATGGGGGCTTTTGCGGTGCTGTTCGGGAAAAAAAAGGTCAAGATTTTTTATTCACTGGGGTTTTATTTTAACTATTTAAAAATTCCGGCCATCATTCTCCTGCCGATTTGGATCGGAAACGAATTTTTCCAGCTTTTTTTCGGAAACGCCCGCCATGTGGCTTATGTAGCCCACATTGGCGGATTGATGGGAGGCGCTCTTTTTAGCTTTCTTGTCCTGAAATTCTGCCTGCCGCTCAACAAAGATGTTTTTGATGAAATACCCGAAGATGAAAACGCACCGCTGATGGAAATGGCATTGAAACATATCGCCGAACTTGACATGGAAAGCGGGCGCCAATTGCTCGGTCAGGTGCTCGACAATGACCCCGAAAACATCGATGCCCTGACGCATCTCTTTAATGTATACAAGCTGGATCCTGAAGCCGAAGAATTTCACAGGACAGCTAAAAAATTGATATTTCAACTCAGCCGCAGGCATAACACTTACGAGAAGGCCAATAAAATATACCAGGAATATGTCGGCCTGACACGCCGACCCCGTCTTTCTCCCCAGCTTTATCTTCAACTCAGTGCTATATTTTCAGCCACAGGGCATCTGGAAAATGCGGTAAAAATTTTAACCCTTCTGATCAAAAAAGTGCCGGAGTCTCCAGGAATTCCAACGGCATTGCTGAAACTTGCGCGGGCCTACCGACAGAAGGGAATGGCGCTGAAGGGTGACAAATGCATGCAGTTGCTCTGCCATAAATACCCCGAATCCAGTGAAGCTCAAGTGGCCAGAAAATCCCTCCAGAACTAAACCCGATTCTTCTTGTTTCAATAGCATATTTGGTATTTAGCTCTATCGGATTTTAGGATTTTCATAATACTTGATGAATTCGTTATTACGAATTTATCAAAGTTGACTTTTGCAGGGGATTCATCTATTGGAAGGTGCTTGACATATCATAGGGTAGAAGGTGTAAGGGTTAAGGCGAATGCGAATTATTTATTCAAAATCGAAAACCTGGTCCTCAGGGCCAGGTCAGAGGTGATCGGCTCTGCCATAGATCAAATCTGTTCAAGGTTTCAGGTGTCAGGTTT